>JAZQJL010000092.1:0-2838 GCA_045541595.1 Lachnospiraceae bacterium
GAAAATGCCAACGGGGTACGCTTACCTTTAATCAGTTCAAATATGGTTGGACGCAATTCCCCCCAGTAGACATACTTCTCTTCCAGTTTTTCCTGCTCTGCCGTGTCAAAATACTCTGCAAACAGTTGGCCCTGAAATCGATACTCCATGCTGGTACGCAAAAATCCTTCCTTCAGCAAAAAACCATCAAAGTTTTCTCCTTTTAAGAGTTTTCCCATAAACCGGTTCATTTCCAGTATCTTTAATGAAATCATGTTTACCGCCTCCGTAGTTGTTTTTCCTACAAAACATGCCGTAACACACCCAGCACACAGTATGCTACAGGAAAAGCGGCATAAAATAAGGTTCTGGTAATTTTATTTGCCATGCCCTGCTCGCCATTATAGGCCCATACCGGTAATACTCCCAGTGCCGGAAGATACTCCAGTCCCGTACTTCCTCTGGAAAACAACAAATATAATGCTGCCACCGATATCAGAGAAAACATCTTATTTCCGTAAAACAGATACAGTGTTACTACCATCAGCACGCCGATACTGCTGTTCTCCGTTCTGCCGAGAATAGCTAAGAAAGCGGCGGCCAGATATACTACCAAAGTCAGCAGTGTATTTGCCATGGTACCGGCTGCATACTTCTTTGCCAGTGCCTCCACCATAACAATTACTACAAGACCGATACAAAGCGTAAAATAGTAATTCTGGTTCAATCCCCAGTCTTTCCACTGTTTTAAGCCAAAGGTCGCAATATCCATCGGAACCTCTACCGCAAGAGCCGCAACAAACAGACGTAAAAACAGCTTTTTTCGGTCAGAGGTTTTCTTTGCCGCTTCTACCAAAAGGAATGCCGCCGGCGGAAAGGAGGCAAGATAAATTACGTAGCCGATATGATATAGCAGGCTCTGTGCTCCCGGCATTGTTCCTCCGGATGCAAGCAACTCCCGATTTAGTATATATACAATCTGCTGCAAATAAATACCGGCAATCATCATAATAACCGTAATACACTTTAACTGGAATGAATTTAGTCCTTTTTTCATACGTTTCTCTTTTTTCCTTTCTCCTTTGGCCGTTCCACCGGAACCGACTTTAACAGCACCATGCTTCTTGGCTCTGTTAAGAAGCTTTCACCAAGAAAGGCTTCGTCCTTTTTTAATGCCTTTCCCGCGCCGGTGTCAAATACGATTTCCCAGTTGAAGCCCTCCATCTTCGGAAGTTCAAACTCGTGCTTTTCCCAATGCATATTGAAGATCACATAGAAATTATCTTCAAAGGTGTAATCCGGCCTTCTCACGTAGCTTCCGCAGTACAAATAAGCGGCCAGGCGGTTGTAAGAGGAATAATCCACCTGCCACGGACTTGTTCCGTGAATGGAGATTTCCGGCCAGCCGCAGCCGATGAAATCCGTTTCTCTCAGTTCCCGCTCCATGGTAAATAACGGATGGGATTTTCTAAGTGCCAGCAGCGTCTTTACAAATTCCGTCAAATCCTTATTCTTTCTGGCAAGCCCCCAATCCAGCCAGGAAATTTCATTGTCCTGGCAGTATGCATTGTTATTGCCCTGTTTGCTTCTGCCAAACTCATCGCCCGCCAGCAGCATCGGAGTTCCCTGGGAAAGAATTGTCAGGGCCAGGGCATTCTTCATCATACGCAGACGGAGTGCCTGCACCTTTTTACTCTTCGTCTGACCCTCTTCCCCGCAATTCCAGCTGAAATTGTATTCGGAGCCATCTCTGCCGTTCTCTCCGTTTGCCTCGTTGTGGCGCACGTCATACGCATATAAATCTGCCAGAGTAAAGCCATTGTGGTCGGCAATATAATGCACCCGTCCCGCCTCGCATCTGCGGTTCTTCATATAATGGGTCAGGGCAGAAACCATGCCTTCATCCCCCTTTAAGTACCGGCGCATCTCCATACAGAAGCTGTCGCGGTATTCTAACAGCCGGTCCGGATACTTATCCTTTAACCAGCCCGGCACGTCGGAAATCATAAAGGCCGTGTGCTGTAAATACGCATCCCCCGCCACCAGACTCACCGGCAACTGTTGCTCGCTGATATGAAAACCATCCACACCGTATACTCTTACCCAGTAACGGAGACAATCTAGCATAAAACTTTGACTCTTCTTATCGTCAAACATCATTTCCAAATAAACATCAATGCCGGCCTCATGCAATTTATCCACCATCTGCCGGAATTCTTCACAGGCCTTCTCCGGCTTGGAAGCATACGCCGCCTTTGGCGCAAAATAATAAGCAGAGGACGTATATCCCCAGTAATTTACCTTTACCGCAGGTTGTTCTGCTGCCGCAGCACTCTTTGCTACTTTAGATGCTTTGGACGTCTTTGCTGCCGTCTGACCGATATAGGTTCTGGCCGGGGCGCCAATTACCGGTCCTCCGGCAGTTTTATGACTTTCTTCCAGTTCATCAAACTCCACCACCGGCATAAGTAAAACTCCGGTTACTCCAAGTTCCTTCATGTAAGGAATTTTTTCTATCACTCCCGCATAGGTACCTTTTTTTCTTACAGCCGAAGCATTTCCTTTGGTAAAGCCCCTTACATGCAGTTTATATAATACCAGGTCCGAAAAGGAATGACGCTTATGAGCTTCACCCGCTTTTCCTTCCAAGGCGTACACTTCCCCGCGTACCTGCTCCGGTTCCGCACCAAACACTTCTCTTCCGGACAGTTTTACCGCGTACGGATCGCAACAGTAAGTTTCCCCTGTCTGATACAAATACTCGTATCCGGTGTATCCCTGCTTCTTCGGAAGTCCTACAGCCACCGAAAAAACACCTAAGGCAGAGGCTTCCATAGGGATAACCTCTGCCGGATTTGT
>JAZQJL010000093.1:0-14732 GCA_045541595.1 Lachnospiraceae bacterium
AAGCCGGTAGCAGGATACTAAATAAAACAGCCCTTTTGTAAGGAATCAAAGAATAAGAAATGAATAACCGCTTCGTTCAAAAGGAAGAGAAACTTTTGAAATTAGCAGACATTGGCTTCAAGCCGATGAACCGATGTAAAATCGATTATGTGGAATCACGATATGTAAGACGCTTCATGCAGGACGCCTCGGCTCTACGCTACAGGCTCTTCACAAGCCGTAATTTCGCTATGTCCGTTAATTCTACAATTCGCTATTCGCAAGGCAATCACAGGACTGATTCTCCTGTACTATATAGTGAACCCGCTTTTGCGCCGGATGGGCGAAGTAAAGATTTCCGGGGTTCTTCGGAACAACGGAGTCTTATGCTTTAAACTGATGGGGAAAGGCAGGTTCACCCGGTTATGATTTTCGACGCTTTGGTTCCTTACAGAGGGGCTGTTTTTTCTTGTGCAAATAAGAAAAACGTGGTATTCTATATATAACTATACTATAAAGATCAGGAGGGGTGGCCATGCAGGAAGAAAACAAGGAATTTGAATATTTCGAATACGAAGGAAACCGCTTTCTGATTGATCGGGGCGTGTTAAAGGACGTGCAGGTAGACTCCACGGTTGTCCGGGTTCCGGAAACCGTAAAAGAAATCCGCCGTCAGGCCTTTTTAGATGCCCGTCTGGAAGGAAGGGTGGAGGCTCTTTTTGTACCATCCTCCGTTAAAAAAATAGAACGTCTGACCTTTGCAGGAATGCCAAGGCTGCGTCAGGCGGAGTTGCAGGCAGGAATCGTTACCCTGGAGCAGGGAATGTTCCGTAACTGCATGGAACTGGAGCGGGTGATATTGCCTCCTACGTTAAGAAAAATCGAAGAACGTGCCTTTGAAAACTGTATTCAATTAAAGGCTGTCCAGCTACCGCGGGTGTGGGTGCAAATCAGCGAAGATGCATTTCTTAAATGCATTAATTTAAAAGACAGCCGTATTGAAAAAGCAATTGAAGATGCGGTTTACAGAAGAAAAAAAGAGGCGGAAGCAGCCAGACGTGCCCGTTTTCCGCACTTATACAACGAAGAAGAAACCGAAATTTCGGAAGAAGTACCGGAACAGTTATCCGCTGCGGAAGAAATTCTGGAAGCGGAGCTTTCTAATCACCGGCCGCATATGCCGTTATCGGAAGAACAGGAGACTGCCGATGCCCGCTTTTTTATTCATGAGGGCGTGCTGGAACGCTGTGAAGTAAGTGGCAGCAGCATTACAATCCCGGAGGGGGTTACTGCGCTTTCCAACAGGGTGTTTTACGGAATGAAGCAGTTAGAAAATATTGAGTTTCCGTCCACGCTTTCTTATATCGGGGCGCAGGCTCTGGAAGGCACGGCTTGGCTTTCGAAGGAAAGGGAGAACGGCAGCTATGTTATAGTAAACGGAATCCTTATTTCAGCCTTTTATGAGAGCCTTGTAATGGAGGCAAAACTTCCGGATACCATTAGCCGGATTGCTCCTTATGCCTTTTATCACAGTGAGGCTCATTTAATAACGATTCCGGAAAGTGTGCAGGAAATAGATGCCTATGCATTTGTAGAATCGGATGTGTTGGAAATTGACTTCTCCCATCGCGCAGATGTGGTATTTCACAACCCGCTGGTGGTACGATGCGATAAGCTGAAGGAATTGTATTTCCAGGGAAAGGTGGAGCGTCTGGAAGATAATTTTGTTCTGGAATGTCCAAATCTGAAGAGAGTTTGCCTGAAGGGAGCACAAACGGTGGTAAACAAAAAAGCGTTCCCGGAGAACGTAAGAATCTGGGTAATATAAACACCCGTAACGATAATATCATTCACAGAGTACAGTCGGAAGGTTGCAAAAATATGCTTTACGGAAAAAAGATAATTGCATTATGTATAGCAAATGCGGGAGATAACCGCCACTTCAGTTTTATTCAAGCTCTGCATAAGGTGTTGCAGAAAAATAACAGCAAGTTGCTGGTATATCATACCTGTACGGATTTTTATCGTCAAAAAGAGAGCGAAGAGGGAGAAAAAGCTGTATTTGAGCTGATGGATTATGACATCATTGATGCGGTGGTTTTATTTTGTGAGTCGTTTAAAGACGAGTCATTGTTAAAAAACATTATGGCGGAAGCCAAAGGTCATAATACTCCCGTGATTTCCGTGGGAGAGGTGCATAAAAATGCTACCAACGTGATGTTCGACTACGAAAGCGGTTTTGAATCCATCGTACGCCATGTGATAGAAGAACATGAAATCACAGATACCTGCATGCTTGCCGGCGTCAGGGGAGAATATCATTCGGAAAACCGGATTGCGGTATATAAAAAGGTTCTGAGAGAACACGGACTTCCATGCGGCGAAGAACAGATTTACTATGGGGACTACTGGTGGGGACCTGCCAGAAATGCCGTAAAAAGTATGATTGTGGAGGGCAGAGTACCAAAAGCAATTATATGTGCCAATGACAGTATGGCCATCGCCGTTTGCGAGGAACTGAAAGATCACGGATATGCGGTGCCGGAAGAGGTGGCGGTTACCGGCTTTGACGGAACAACGGAAGCGTTGGTATACAAACCGCCGATTACCACGGCAAAATGTGACCTTACTCTGGCTGCAAAAAAAATAGCAGATGTAATAAAAAAGTTGGAAGAACGTCAGCCGTTGGAACCGGTATATGAAGTTCCGTATGTGACAGACATCTATAAATCCTGCGGCTGCTGCCGCAAGGCCCATCACGGAATAAACATGGGTGAGCGCATGAAATGGGCCGAGGACCGGTTTAATAAATATCAGGACGATGAACGGACTCTGATGGAAGTATCGGAAATGCTTCTGGGCTGCGAGTCTCCCCGCCGGTTTGCCGAGTGCTTAAACTGCTTTCCGTTTTATAATGTTTGCATTGTTCTAAACGAGGACTGTCTGGATGAAACAGTGAACCCGGCGATGACGGAAAGAAGCCGGACCTTTGATCCGGTGATGCAGGTGGTGTATCGCACGGATGCAGAAGAGGAAAGCTTCCCAATGTCCATGCCGCGAAAAAATATACTTCCGGATTTGGAAAACAGAATCCGGTATCTGGAGGAACCCCTGCTGTTTACGGCTTTAAGCTTTTTGGGCAAGCCCTTTGGTTATTTGTATTTTGGCTCCTTCCGTCAGGAAGAGTATTCTAAAATCCTGCAATATGTAAAGACGTTAAGCACTGCTTTCGGTACCTATCGCATTATTAAAAATCTGAAATATGCGGCAGAGAGTATTGAAAAAATGTCCCAGCAGGATTTCCTCACTAAAATTCTGAACAGAACCGGATTTTATGCACTGCTTCCGGAGCTTTTAGAGGCTGCCGGCGGAAAATATGTCATGGTGGCATCGCTGGATGTGGATAACTTAAAGAAAATCAATGATCAGTATGGTCATGCTGCCGGTGACTTTGTCATTAAAGCAGTGGCAAAAGCCATGGAGGCCGTTCCGTTTGAACAAAAACTCTGCGGCCGGTTCGGCGGTGACGAAATGGTGCTTTGCGCCGTGGCAGATACCGTGGCAGAAGAAAGCCTGCTAAAAGAGCGGATTGAAAAATATCTGGTGGAAATAAACAGAGAAAGCGGTAAACCGTATGCGGCTGAGGCCAGTATCGGTGTGGTTACGGTCCGGGCAGAATCGCTGAATATGACGGAGGCGCTAAAGAAGTCAGATAAAATCATGTATGAAAATAAGGCCAGAAAAAAGAACAAATGATTTACATGGCTAAAAACAAGAAAAGATCTGCGGCAAAAACGCAGGTCTTTTTCTGTTTTATCCTTGAAAAATCATGGGAAAGCACTTATAATTAAAATGAATGGGTGTCACTTTTTATTGGAGGTAGAAAGATGAAACGTATATTGGTGGTTGATGATTCTACTACAATTTTAAAATTTGTTGAGGGGATATTAGAGGATAGTTATAAACTTACCTTAGTAAAATCAGGAGAACTGGCGTTGGCTTATATGAAAGAAAACCCGGTGGACCTGGTACTTCTGGATATTTTCATGCCGGTAATGGATGGCTTTGAAACATTTGAAAAAATCAAGGAACTTGACATGAACCGTGATGTTCCGGTGGTATTTTTTACTTCCGGAGTGGATGCGGAAAACGAGGTCAGAGCATTGTCCATGGGAGCAAAAGACTTTGTACGTAAGCCGTTTGTTCCCCAGGTTATGAAAAACAGAATTAAAAATATTTTGGAATTAGATGAGCTGACAAAAAATCTGGAAAGAAAAGTGGAACAGAAGACCCGTCAGGTGGAGCAGCTCTCCTTTGAAATTATTGCAACTATCGCCAGCATGATTGAAGCAAAAGACAGTTATACCAAAGGTCATTCCATGCGCGTGGCTGAGTACAGCGCTATTTTGGCAACCGCTTTGGGCTGGAAGGAAGAAAATGTACAGAATTTAAGATACATTGCTTTACTTCATGACATCGGCAAGGTTGGTATCCCGGACAGAGTATTAAATAAACCGGGCAAACTGACAGAAACCGAGTTTAATATAATCAAGTCCCATACCACCATCGGCGGAGACATATTAAAGGATATTGAGACCATTTCCCACGTGGATTCCGGAGCAAAATATCATCATGAGCGTTTCGACGGCACCGGATATCCAAGCGGAATGGCAGGCCTTAGAATTCCGATAGTGGCCCGCATTATCAGCATTGCAGACGCTTATGATGCCATGAACAGTAAACGTGTTTACCGTGATGCACTGTCACCGGAAATTATCCGCTCTGAGCTTGTGAACGGCAGGGGCACCCAGTTCGATCCGGAATTGCTGGATGTGTTCCTGCAATTGTTTGAAGAAGGAAAACTGGATGTTGACTTTACGGAACTGGAGCATAAAGAAAAGACGGTCAGCACAGAGGGCTCGCAGCTGATTCAGCAGATTATGCTCAGCATTGAAGAAGAAGCAAGAAAAACCGGCGATACCGATTACCTCACCGGCCTTTTGGGCAGAAAGAGCGGTGAATCCCGCATTTGCCAGATGATGGCAGAAACACAGGGCTGTCTTGCATTCATCGATTTGGATAATTTAAAGAGAACCAATGATACCATGGGTCATCTGGCAGGCGATTACGCTCTTATGACGGTGGGTGAGGTTCTGACAGAATGTAACAGAGACGCTGTGGCAATGCGCCTTGGCGGGGATGAATTTGTCTTTTATGTAATGGGTGCAGATAAAGAAGAAGCTACCCGCAGAATAGAAGAAGTTTTTGCTAAATTTGAAGCAAAGAAAGAAAAAAGTCCGTATCTGTCCGGCTCTTCCCTGTCGGCAGGTTTGTGTTTGGCAAAACCGACAGATGCTTACTCGGATGTACTCGGTAAGGCGGATAAGGCGCTGTACCATGTAAAGCAGCGTGGCAAGAGCAGCTATTATTTCTACACCAGCTCCATGAATGAAGCAAGCCATACGTCGTCCGATGACCTGAACCGTTTAATCAGTGGCTTAAAGGAACAGGGCGGATACACAGGCTCCCTCAGTGTGGAATATCGGGAGTTTGCCCGAATTTATGATTACGTCCGCTGTCTGACCGACCGCTTCCAGCACAACATGGAACTTATTATGATAACCTTGCAGCCGGCAGTGGCAGGCAGTCTTTACATAGACGAAAAAGAACGTGCCATGACCTGCATGGAAAAGACTATCCAGGCGTCCCTGCGGGCCGTGGATGTCTGCACACGTTTCAGCAGTGAACAGTTCTTAGTTATCCTTATGGATGCAGAAAAAGAAGATATTAACATAATTATTCACCGTATTTTTGAGAATTTCAGTAAAGTGTATGACGGAAAACGTCTTGTTCTGGACTATGATGTGGCAGAAATGCCTAAGTAAATTAAAAAGTCGCCCGTTTGGGCGACTTTTTTGCGTTAAAAACGACCTTTTTCTTGAAAAAATCATATAAAGAAATTATAATTAAAATTGGGGTAGAATATTGTGGAAAAAGGAGAATGGCATGGATTATTTTAATTTGAAATTTCATAAAACCACAGTGAAAAATGAAATATTTGCGGGAATTGCCATGTTCATGGCAATGTCATATATTCTAGTGGTATGTCCGACGGTTCTTTCAGGCGCAGGAATGGACTATAACGGAGTCTTTCTTGCTACGGTATGTGTTACCGGATTTACGACCATTGTATCCGCATTTTATACAAAACTTCCGATTGCCCTGGCACCGGGGCTCGGCATGACCAGCATGTTTTTGACTCTGGCTACCGGACCGCAGAAAATGCCGTGGCAGACACTTGTGCTGGCAACATATGTAGCCGGCATTATTCTTTGTGCTTTTGTAAGGTTCGGTGTGTACAACAAAATTATGGAAATTATGGATGTGAGTTTCCGCCGCATGGTTATGTCAGGTGTGGGATTTGCACTGCTTTTATACGGTATAAGCACGGTAGGGTTGATTGAAAAAAAGAATAATATTTATGTTCCGGGAAGTATTGAACCGGTTCCGCTTTTTATCTGTATAATCAGTCTTGCTGTAATTTATCTGATGAAGCGTTGGGAGAAAAAAGGTTTTGTGCTGACAGGACTTGTGGTTGCGTATGTACTTAGTGTATGCTTTAACTATTATGAGGCATATCAGCTGAACGGAGTTACCATCCGTGGATATTTAAAAGAAATTTTCACCATATCCTATAACATTAGGGACCTTGGCACGGTAATGCTGGCATTTCCGGATGTATCCACCATTTTTGCAGAGCCAAAGACAATATTTGCTTTTGTAAATGCAGTGTTTGTATTTACCATGGGTCACTTTTTTGATGCCATCGGTACGAACACTTCCTCCTTTGATGCAATTACCGACAGTATTGATCTTAGAATCAAAGACACGGTAAGTCTGAAGCGGGCAATTACTGTGGATGGCATTGGTAACGTGGTCAGCGGGCTCATGGGAACTCCGACGGTAACCACCTATGGAGAATCCATGGTAGGTATTGTCAGCGGCGGGAAAACCGGTATTACTGCATTAACCGCAGGAATCCTGTTTTTGCTGTGTCTGTTTTTTTCTCCGTTATTTGTTTCTATGCCAACTTATGTGGCTGCGCCGGCTCTTATTTATGTGGGGTTAAAGCTGATACTCCGTTTCCGGGAATTTGACAGAAAACGTATGATAGTATTCCTGTTCGGACTGGGACTCATTTTGTATATGGGAGTTACGTTTAATGTCGGAAATGCCGTATTGTATGGTTTGGTGCTCTACACAGTAATTAAATGGCTTGTAGAGAAGAAAAAACCGGTATCAAGCTGGTGGATTATGTTGTTATTTGCGGCAATTCATATTTTGTTAAATTGTGCTTTGTAAGGAGGGCAGAATATGGATTTATTACTTTCAATTGCAGTAATTGCACTTGGTACGGTTTCTTTTGTTTTGGCAGTAAATAATATTCTTCAGGAAGATAAGAACATTATCGGAAACTGGTTGTTCCTGTTCATGGGTCTGTTCAGTTTTATCTGGGCGCTGGGAATGGGTGTATTTGTCATGCAGACAACTACGCAAAATGCAGCCTTTTGGCGGGCTTTTTATCTCGTTGGTGTACTTGGCCTGATTGCCATCGCCGGAGTTTTGGCAGGAAGTTGGATGAACACTCCGGTAAAATTTAGAAAAATTGTAGATTCTTTTTTGATTTTCGGAGCATTGCTGGTGTATCCGTTAATCAGCGTGAAGGAATCCTGTGTGTTTGTAAAAACAGACTATGGTATGTCTTATATAACCACAGATTATATGGGGCGGATCGCATATAATATTTATCTGGGTGTTCTGATCCTGCTTGTTGGTATCGAAATCGGTTATTGCCTGATAAAAAATGCCAAGCGTAGGGAAGCGGTCATGGCAAGGTTCTGTCTGTATGTGCTGCTTATTCTCGGTCTGGGACTTATGATGGACACTATTTTATTGGGTTCGGACAAACCGGCATTTCCGATGACGGCTATTTTGCAGCCGATTGCAGTTGTTTTTGCCTATGCCATGTCCCGGAGAACCAGAATTAATAATATCAGTATTCAGAACCTGTCCAGCTATATCTATGCATCGTTTAATGTCCCGATGCTGATTGTGGATGAAGAACGTTATCTGAAAATCTGTAATGCAACGGCAATCGAATTTTTTGACATGCCGGATGAACTGCTGAAGCAGAAAAAGATTGATGAATTGTTTGACATGACAAAAGCTACGGTGGTGGAAAGAGATGAAGAATCGGAAATCATTGAAAGTACCTGTCTGCTCAACAAACGTATTTGTAAACTGCAGGTCAGCCATATCAAAGACAGCTACAACAATTTCTTAAGTGACATTATTGTAGTAAATGACATGACGGAAACCTATAAAATCATTGAGGAACTGAACGTGGCAAAAGAAGAGGCAATCAAGGCCAATGAAGCAAAGAGTGCCTTCCTTGCCAATATGAGCCACGAAATCCGTACACCGATGAATTCCATTATCGGTATGAGTGAAATTCTGCTCCGCAGCAATCTGGATGAATCTACGGAAAGAAATGTGCTGCATATTCATACGGCAGGAAAGAGTCTGCTGGAAATTATCAATGATGTGTTGGATATTTCCAAAATTGAGTCCGGAAAATATGAAATTATTGAAAGTAATTATGAACTGGGTTCGGTTCTTTTTGATGTCATCACTATGATAGAGGCCCGACTGGCAGCGAAGAAAGAGGTGCATTTGGAATGTGAAGTGGGTTCCGGCGTGCCAAGTGTACTGTGCGGTGATGCCAGCCGTATCCGGCAGATTTTAATTAATATTCTCGGTAATGCGGTTAAATTTACGAAAAAGGGATTTATTAAACTGACCGTGGATAATAAGCTTTTGGGAGAGGGTAATACGCATCTGGTGTTCAAAGTACAGGATACCGGCATCGGCATCAGGGAAGAGGATATCGGAAAGCTGTTTGGCATTTTTAATCAGGTGGATACAAAGAAAAACCGTGCCGTGCAGGGTACAGGCCTTGGCCTTGCCATTTCTAAGAATCTTTGTGAACTGATGGGCGGTCATATTGAAGTAGAAAGTGTCTATGGGGAAGGAACCACCTTCACCATTGTTATTAAGCAACAGGTCATCGATGCAACGGTTCTCCGACTGGAGGATGTCCGCAACCACCATGAGGAAAAAGCAGGAAAACGTTTTCAACCGGCCGAAATGGTATGGAAAGAAGAGCAACGGATTCTTGTTGTGGATGATAATTCTACCAATTTAAAGATTGCAAAAAAATTGCTGGAACCATATAATTTGAAGGTGGACACAGCCTCCAGCGGTTTTGAAGCTCTGGATAGAATGAAGGAGCAGAACTATCATCTTGTTTTTATGGATCATATGATGCCGGAAATGGACGGTGTGGAAACCACCATGGAAATCCGGAAATTAGAGGCGGAGTACTGTAAAACCGTTCCGGTGGTGGCACTGACCGCCAACGCCGTATACGGTGCCCGGGAAGAATTGCTGCAGCTGGGATTTGACGATTATGTTGCAAAGCCGATTGATATTAAGCAATTGGAAGCTGTTTTACAAAAATATTTGCAGGTGCAGACCGTAGAGAATGGCGAAAAAGAAAATGCAGTAACAACTTCGAACCTTTCTCTGAAAGGCATTGACAGTGCATCGGTGATGGAGCAGCTGCATATTGGCGAAGAGGTATACCTTGGTATTCTGAAAAATTATTACCGGGATTTAAAAACGGCATTGCCGCGTATTTTGGATGAAAAAGCGTCCGGCGACTGGAAACGTTTTGTGATAGATGTACATGGTCTGAAGTCCTCCAGCGCCAGTGTAGGTGCCATGGAACTGTCCCGACTGGCAAAACAGATGGAAGTTGCCGGAAAGGAAGATGATTTAGAGTATATCAATTCCAATATGGGAGAACTGACAGCATGCGCCAAAGGTGTTTTAGCGGTGCTGGGTAGCTTCTTTACAGAAGACGGAGATGCGGAAAAAGAAAAACAACAGAGCACATTGGATGCCCGGTGGCTGATAAAAATGCGGGAAGCCTGTGAAAACATGAATTCTTCCGGCGCCGCAGAGTTGTTGGAACAAATAAAAGACAAAAGCTTTTCTGAAGAGGAAACAAAGCTGGTAAAAACCATCGAAGAGTTTGTAGAGCAGTATGATTACGATGAAGTAGTGGAGCTTTTGGGGGAGGTAAAAGAATGAAATGTATCTTGGTGGTAGATGATTCTCCAACCATATTGAGGTTTGTTGACAGTGTCCTGAAGGATGACTACAAACTGGTTTTGGTAAAGTCTGCAAAAAAGGCATTAACGTACCTGGAGAAAAATCAGGTGGATTTGGTACTGCTGGATATCATGATGCCGGAAATGGATGGCTTTGAAGCCTTCCGGCGCATAAAAGAGCTGGAAACAAACAGCGATGTTCCGGTGGTGTTTTTCACTGCGGATGTGGATGTGGAAAGCGAAATCAAAGGTCTTGCCATGGGCGCGAAGGACTTTATCCGGAAACCGTTTGTGGCAGAGGTCATGAAGAACCGAATTAAAAACATCCTGGAATTGGAGGAACTGACCAAAAGTCTGGAACGGCTGGTGGAAGAAAAAACCCGTCAGATTGAGCAGCTTTCTTTTGAAATTATTGCCACCATTGCCAGCATGATTGAGGCAAAGGACAGTTACACCAAGGGCCATTCCATCCGTGTAGCGGAATACAGCGCCCTGCTTGCGGCTGAGCTTGGCTGGAAGGAAGAAGATATTCAGAATTTAAAATATGTGGCCTTGCTGCATGACATCGGAAAAGTCGGTATTCCGGACAGTGTTTTAAACAAACCGGGAAAACTGACGGAAATGGAATATAAAATTATTCAGTCCCATGCCAATATCGGCGGAGATATTTTAAAGGATATTGAAACCATTCCGGATGTGGATTCCGGCGCAAGATTCCACCATGAACGCTACGACGGAAAAGGATATCCAAGCAAACTGGCAGGTAAGGATATCCCGGCGGTGGCCCGTATTATCGGTATTGCAGATGCATACGATGCTATGAACAGTAAGAGGGTTTACAGAGACAGTCTGCCGGAAGAAGTAATCCGCAAAGAACTGCAAAACGGACGGGGAAAGCAGTTTGATCCGGAATATCTGGATTTATTCTATAAGCTTTTGGAGGAAGGAAAATTAAACCTTGTACCAACAGTGGAAAAGGAAAAAACAATTACCGGTGAAAGCTCCCAGCTGATTAAGCAGATTATGAAGAGTATTGAGGAAGAAGCCAAAAAGACGGATTCGGCAGATTACCTGACCGGTCTGCTGGGAAGAAAGAACGGTGAACAGCGAATTATCCAGCGAATGCGGGAAAAACCGGGTTGCCTTGCCTTTATTGATTTGGATAATCTGAAGAGAACCAATGATACTATGGGACATCTTGCCGGTGACTATGCACTGATGACAGTGGGTGAGGTATTATCGGAGCACGGTGAGAATGCTGTAGTGATGCGACTTGGCGGTGACGAATTTTTATATTATATGGTGGGGGTTAGCAAGGAAGAAGCAACCAAAAAAATTGAAGAAATTTTTTTGGAGTTTCAGAACAGAAAAGAGCAGAGTACGTATCTTTCCGTGTCCTCGCTTTCTGCAGGCCTGTGCATGACAACACCAAATGACAGCTATACCGATATTCTTGCGAAAGCAGATAAAGCCCTGTATCATGTAAAGCAGCGCGGCAAATGCGGTTACTACTTCTATACAAGTACCTTAAATGAGGCAAAGAAAAATTCTTCTGCTGATTTGACCCGTCTGATTGACAATTTGAAAAAACAGGGTACATACACCGGTTCCCTCAGCGTGGAATATCGTGAATTTGCTAAAATCTATGATTTTATTTACCACCTGACAGAACGTTATCAATACAAGATGCAGTTAATTATGATAACTCTGCAGCCGGAGGAAGCGGGCAGCTTTTACATTGACGAAAAAGAGCAGGCCATGACCAGGATGGAAAAGACCATTCAGGCATCCTTACGTACCGTGGATGTATGCACCAGATTCAGTAGTGAACAGTTTCTGGTAATTCTCATGAATGCGGAAAAAGAAGACATAGAAATCATTGTAAAACGTATTTTTGAAAATTTCCACAATGTATACGACGGCAAAACCATGGTGCTGGACTATGATGTGGCAGAATTAACAAAATAAAAGAACAGAATCGGGAGGTTGCCGACGAGGCAACCTCTTTTTTGATGCCAGTCAAAGAACAAGTACGATAAAATGTACAGCTTGTGCATTATCCTCAGGATGTAAACAAAAGCAAGTACCTGGGTACAACAAAGGATAACGGGAGGAAATTACAATGACACCAATGACGGCATGTTTTATTATTATCGGAATTATCGCACTGATGCAGGCGGCAGATGACTGGGGCGTATGGATTCGTTTGGAGCGCCGCTACAACAAAAAAACTTCGAAAACAAATTTGTAATATGTCCTTTAAAAATCCCGGCATTGTGGTATACTGGAAACAGTATAATGCAAAGGAGGAGGCCGGGATGGCAAAAGGAAATAATTCAAAACTGAAATTATCCTATCTCATACGAATCATGCTGGAGAAAACCGATGATGAGCACGGTTTAACCCTGCCCCAGATTTTAGAGGAACTGGACCGGTACGGGGTAACGGCGGAGCGTAAGAGCATTTATGCCGATTTTGCCGATATGACCGACAAACTGGGCATTGAGATTATCAAAGAGCAGATCGGGCGGGAAACCTATTATCATGTGGGCTCCAGAGAGTTTGAGGTGGCAGAAGTAAAACTGCTGATTGATGCTATTCAGTCCTCCAAATTTATTACGGAAAAGAAGTCAAACGAGCTGATAAAAAAAGTAAAGGGTCTGGTCAGCCGTCATCAGGCGGCACAGCTGCAGCGTCAGGTGTATGTTCACGGCAGAATCAAAACCATGAATGAGAGCATTTATTACAACGTGGATACCCTGCATACGGCGATTGCAAAAAACAGTAAAATTAAGTTCCAATATTGCGGCTGGTACGCCAACAAAAAGCTGGTGCCGTTGCATAACGGGGACTTTTTCACCGTAAGTCCCTGGGCGCTTACCTGGGACGATGAAAATTATTATCTGGTGGCCTTTGACGAATACGCCCAAACCATGAAGCACTACCGGGTGGATAAAATGGTGAAGATTTCTGTGCTGGATGAGATGAGAAACGGCAGGGAAATGTTCCAAAGCTTTGACATGGCCGCATACTCTACCGTGAATTTCGGTATGTTCCACGGTGATATAAAAAAAGTACATATTTCTTTCCCTAACTACATGGTGGGTGTGTTTATCGACCGTTTTGGTAAGGACATTCCAATTCGCCCGGCAGAAGGAAAAGACCGCAGTGAAACCGTGGTCAGCGTGGCAATCAGTAAGCAGTTTTTCGGCTGGATTGCCGGCCTTGGCAGGTGGGTAAAAATTGACGGTCCGGAGGATGTGGTTGCAGAAATGCGGGACTTTGCGCAGAAACTGGCTAAGGTATACGAAGAATGATTTTTATGAACATTTTTACAAATGGATGGTTATGTGATATAATGAACATTAATGTATGCCTATGATAAACGCTCATACAAGAGAGGAGAACTGCTATGCCACCAATGGGAGGAGGCCCGATGGGCCGCGGATATTTAACAGAAGAGGAAAAGGCAAACCGGCCTAAGGTTACGTTGCCTTTATTAAAACGTATTTTTTCGTATCTGATACCGTATTGGAAGCAGCTGGCTATTGTGCTGGTCTGCATTATTGTTTCGTCCATTCTCGGTCTTTTGCCGTCGGTACTTACCGGCCGCATCATTGATGAAGGCCTGCTTGGACAGAATCTTAGAATGCTGATTATTTTGATTCTGGCATCCTTAGGGGTTTCCCTGGGTTCCAATTTAATCGGCGTGGCGGAGAGTTACTTAAACAACTGGATTGCCCAGCATCTGACCTTTGATTTGCGTAATAAAATGTACGGGCATTTGCAGAAGATGTCCCAGGGATTTTTTACTTCCAATAACCAGGGGGATATCATCACCCGTATGACCAGTGATATTTCCGGTGTGGAGAGGGTGGTAACCAGCACCTTTACTTCCATTCTTTCCAACTCCATCACCCTGATTTGTGCAGTGGTTATCATGTACCGGGAAAACTGGATTCTGGCAACGGTGGGCGTGCTGATTATCCCATTGTTCACCATTCCGACCAGATGGGCCGGCAAGACCCGTTGGACACTGACAAGAGAAGCCCAGGAATGTAATGATGAAATTAACGGCATCTTAAACGAAACCTTGTCCGTCAGCGGTCAGCTTTTGGTGAAGCTGTTTGGTAAAGAAGAGTACGAATATGACCGTTATAAAAATGCCAATGCCAGAATGATTGGTTTAAACATTAAAGAAAGCATGGCAGGCCGGTGGTTTAGGGTGGTCATCAACACCTTTTCCAGCGTAGGTCCGATGCTTCTGTATCTGGTGGGCGGAATTCTCATCATGAAATACGATTCCTCCCTTTCCGTAGGTGACATCAGCGTTTTGGTGGCACTGCTTGGCAGAATGTCCGGCCCGGTAAATTCCCTGTTAAACATTCAGGTGGAGTGGATTCGTTCCATGGCGCTTTTTACCCGTATTTTCGAATATTTTGACATGCCGGTGGAGATTCAGAACGCACCGGATGCCCTTGTGCCAAAGAACGCGGATGGCAATGTAGAATTCAAGCA
>JAZQJL010000094.1:0-6164 GCA_045541595.1 Lachnospiraceae bacterium
TTGCGAAGCAAACTGCCCGCCCGCTTATGCGGGCAGAGGCTTTGCCTCCTTATGTTTTTGTTAGTTCCTTTGAGGTTTCTTTTCTCTTTTGGCATATCCAACAAATTTCATTCCATTTTTTGTGTAAATTGCACAAAAAGAAAGACCTCTTCACAGGTCAAAGTATACACTATGACACAGTGTCAAGGTCAATAAGTCAAAATTATTTTCTTAAATTTTCGTTATTTCATCTGTTCATTTTCCTGAAGCGGAAAGCTGATTAACACATACTGCTCTTCGATTTCTGCTTCCAGAGACATGGATATTTTGATGCCGATGACATCTCCGCCCAAAGCATATTGATTGTCTTCCATATAAGAAATCACATCATCAAAGACTTCATGGAACAGTCGTTCTTTTTCCTCCGGTTCACATTCTGCAAAATTCAGCGGCAGTTTGGCAATCTTCATAATGCTGTATTTTTTTTCATACACTCCGGTATATTCATTTAATCCCAGTCCAAAACGTTCCATATGAACGTCCTTTACCGCGATTCCTTCATTACAGGCTAAAATTCCCCGCTCAATTTCTTCTTTCTTGAAAATATAGACATAACGCAGTTCCGTAGCATTATAAAAGAATTCCTGAATGGTATCCAGACGACCGTCTTCTTTTAATAATTCACCATTTTCACTGTAAAGCACATAGTTCATAGGCACGCAGTCCCGCTGATAAAAACCGTCTTTTACCGCCTCGATTTTTTTCATAAGCGCCAGGTCATCCTTTAACATATGGCGCAGACCCGTAAGTAGCTCCAGTTCCTTATCCATGGCGGCCAGCCGTTCTTCATACAGCTCAATTTTTTCATGATAATTGCCCTTTAATATCTTTGCAATTTCCGCATGGCTGAATCCGATTTTACGATAATTATTGATAATAATCATTTTTGTGACATCACCGGCACCGTATACCCGGTATCCGTTGGCATCCATACGGTCCGGAGACAGATAGCCCATGCCCTCGTACCGGCGCACGGTATTGGATGATATATCTAAAATTTTGGACAAATCACTGACTTTGTAGTTCATGCAAATCACCTCTTCCCCTATATTTTAAACGATTTTTCCGGAAAGGGCAAGGAATTTTCCGCATATAGACAAGTTTACAAATTCGTGGTAAAATGTGCGTTAGGGCGAAGTTACAGATACCACAGGCAGGTTTTGCCTTACTGCGTCCAAAAAAACATATGTAAGAAAGGTCGACTATTATTATGGCAAATCCAATTGTTACCATTCAGATGGAAAATAATGATGTGATTAAGGTAGAGCTTTATCCTGAAATCGCACCAAACACAGTAAATAACTTTATTTCTCTTGTTAACAAGGGCTTTTATGACGGACTCATCTTCCACAGAGTCATCGAAGGCTTCATGATTCAGGGCGGCTGTCCGGAAGGCAGCGGCATGGGCAATCCGGGCTACTCCATCCCGGGCGAATTTACCTGGAACGGTTTCAAGAACAGCTTAATGCACACTGCCGGTGTCATCTCCATGGCAAGAGCACAGCATCCTGACTCCGCAGGCTCCCAGTTCTTTATCATGCATAAAGACTCTCCTCACCTTGACGGTCAGTATGCCGCTTTTGGTAAGGTAACCGAAGGCATGGACGTTGTAAACAAGATTGCAACCGTAAACACCGACTGGTCCGACCGTCCAATGGAAGTTCAGCGTATGGCAAAAGTTACCGTGGATACCTTCGGCACAGAGTATCCGGAACCAAAGACACTGGACAGATAATTTCCTAAAAAACTAAATTCTTACACCTTAGGAACCTGTTGGCGCCACTGCCAGCAGGTTCCATTGTTTTATACCCTCTTTCTATGGTATCCTAGTTGCATCACAAAAGAAAGGAGAGGCACAGATGAACAGTATTTGTAACTTATTTGCACAGCTTTTTAACGGATGCAACTTATCTTCTCTGTTTAACTGCTTCGGCGGCAGCAACAACTGCGGTTTCGGCGGTTTCTTCGGCGGCAACTGCCAGTAAGAGACAGATAATTAAAATACGAAAGATTTTATAAGATGTAGGGAAAGCCTCACCCTTACCGGGAAGCAAGTGACAAACCACTATGCTGTTACGGTAAGGTGGGGCTTTTTTATATTCTTTTTCTACTATTCAATTATCCTCGAAAAAATATTTCTTTTTATTTCTTCTGCATTCATACCATCATAATTCGAAATGTTTGATTCCCCCATAGCTGCACTGGACAAAAAAAGAAACGCCATGGAATATTGCGCCGTATCGTCACTGGTACTTCCACTGCTTCGATCACCTAAATTTGCAAGTGTCCTTTGTATTTTCCATTCACGTTGTTCCCTTTCTTCTTGTTCTTTCTTTTCCTGTAACATGATACTACATTTCACTATGCCAACCACCGTTAAAGCAATCAATAACAATAGAATTATTGTTCCACATGCGGAACAAAAGCAGCCTGTTCTTCAACCTCATTTTCACTCTTTCTACAATACATTCTATCCTCCTTCGCAGACTGCACATCCATATTTTTCTCTGTAGCCTATTTTTCTCAGATATTCTTTATCGAATAGCCCAAGATAATAAAATTCAATCCAATGTACAACCAAAAATTCAGTTTTAGCATAGGTATAGCATCAAAAAAATCCGTTGCTTGTGTGATATTCATTACACTGGCATAAAATAATAAAACAGCAAAACCAGTTACTATAAAAGCCGATACGACACAAAATGCTGCCATGGAATCTTTATCAAAAAATGCAAATGCACTTGCGGCAAAATATAATACAATTCCTACATTAAATACCCCTAAAAGAAATTGCATATCTTCTACCGGACTAGAAAAAGTTCCTACATACTTAACAAATTCTGGAATTGTCAATTGATAATAAGCAGACAAACCTATCATCTCTTTTTGTGACAAATTGTAGAGTATATATACCAATACAAAAAGTACAATCTTTACCACCCATTTTTTTACGGTTTCTTTATCTAAGGAAATATCTGCATTGTCCGGCGGCGATTTTACTTCCTCCTTCACATCTACAGTTTCTTCTTTTTCCATCTCTTGTTTTGTTCCACAAAAGGCACAGAAAATATCCCCATCATTAATTTCTTTTCCGCATTCACTACAGTACATCTTATTTCCTCCGCACTAATTTAGTATCTTTTTCCTGAGTCAGAAAGCCCTGCTCTCGCAAGGCTTTCTGGCTTAATTATTTGTTTTATTCCTGAACCCTATAAATCCAAACCGGATCACCGTTCCAACCATCTCTGCTGTATTTAATCTCATTCAGGCGCACTTTATTATCCGTATTACGGTTACAATCCAGTACCACCATTCCATTCTCAGTAAAGGAATGAAAAATCATAGAATGATAATACTGATTTCCATTCTTTGAGATATAGATTCGAATGATATCTCCAACCTGTAGGTTGTTTTTAAGGAACTCTTTTGTATACTCGCCGGTTGCAACCTGCTTCGCAGTAACTTTATCATTATTACTGTTTTTATAAATATACCACTGTGCAAAGCAAGCAAAGCCAAAGCAGGAATATCCTACATTTGAATCACCATTTCCCTTACTTTGTAAATGCCTTGGGAAATTATCTACATTGACGTTGCCAAATACATCTGTAAACCATTTTTCTTTTACAACCTTTGTATTCTTGCAAGTATCTCCTGAATCTGCCTTATATATCTTACCTGTAGTAGTAAAATATGCTTCTGTAGCACTACCATTTTCCGGGGCTTTTTTATTGGCTCTTAGTAATTCGTCTACTAATTCTTCCATGCGGGCCTGTAATACAGTATCTGATATATTGCCGCTACCGGATACTGTTGATGTTTCTTTAATTACTATCCTTTTCTGGGTTTCACTAATCTCACCGGTTACAACTCTGGTTTGTTCTCGGTACCACGAAACACCGTTTTCATCTACAAACTTTCCTCCGGCATCCCAGAAATCGCCCTCTAAGCAACCGGCAGTTTTACAACCGCTTACCTCCGGATGCTTATAACTTGTTGCGCTTTTACTTACGAGTTTTAATGGCTCGTCTACCCAGATTTCTTCCCGATAAATATTCTTCCAATTGCTTGTTTCCTGACCATAATGTGCGCAAACCGCATAATCACCTTTTCCGTCTGTATAATGGTAGTAACCGTATTGTGTCTTTTCACTGCTCTTTTTAATAACTTTATCATGCTCGTCTGCATTTGGATTGTCCTTCATGAAATACTTCATAGCAAGATCAACGGCAGAATTATAATCAAAAGCATTCAACGCATTAAGACTTGCCTGAACATTGTCCTTTTCAGAAGACTTTGAAATTTTTAAAGCTTCCTCCAGCATCATCCTAGTCGCTGTTATGTATGTTTCATATGCAAACTCATACATTTCAATTTTAGCTTTCAACTGTTCTTCTGTATAAGAATTGTAGTTTGCATTAATCTCTTGTAATAAATTTCTGCAATAAAATCTTAATTCTGCCTGATAGCCCCCAAACGCAACCGCAGCATAATAACTGTCCATATCCAGACTTAATACATCTTCTATTTTACCTGCTGCGTTAATAATAATGTCTGAAACTCCGCCCGTTCCTTCATTAATGATTCCGTTAATAACGTCTGCTGTTTTATCCGACAAGTATTTACCGGCTACTGCCGATACTGTATTTTTATTTTTTTCCTTATATAGCGCATCTAATCCATAACTTAATTCAGAACCATAACCGGTACACTGACTTAACAAATCTAAAACAGCTTCATCAACTTCATGCAGTTGAATTACAGAACTAATATATTCTGTTACAGTTACTCCCTCTGATACCAAATCCCCTATCAAATCATAATTTGCATACAGTTCATTGACCATCTCTTCTATTTCATCTTTGGTAAGATATTCACTCTCTCCTAAAATATCTATCATTTCATTCTTTGATAGCTCTACTGTTCCTGTATAAATCGAATTAAGAACATCTGTTGTTCCGGCAGCATCAGATACAATGGAACTAATTGAATTTTCATTTTTATGAAGTTCTTCCACAAATCTCAACATACAAGCATATACTTTTGCATCTTCGTAAGTGTCATCTCCACCCACAACAGCATTTACCGTAATGGTTGTTCCATTTTGAAGAAATTCAAAAGTTCCCATTAAAAATCTATCTAGACTATTAAGCTTTAATATTGCATTATAATAGCTTTCCGAAATGGCTCCGCTAGACGGCGTTTCTGCTATTTTTCCATATTCCTTCACCAAATGCTTGTCAAGAACACTTCCCGGTATTCTGAACATATAATCGCCGGAAAACAGTCTGAAATAGTTTTCACCATATGTGAGATAATTCTCATTCTGCCACGTATTTTCGGAAAAAGCCATCGGCAACACTTCTACTTCAATTGTATCGTTAATAGTAATATCAGAAACTTTATTGGATAAATAGAAAACAACTTTAGCTTTGCCGGGTTTTAACGCAGTAACAATACCAGTTGACTTATCTACAGACAAGATTTTTTCGTCAGAAGTCTTCCATTCAATCTCAAACAACTTTCCACTGTTCCAGTCGGACACGCCCCAAAAAGCCAAATCAAGTTTACGTCCCACCTTAAGTTCCCGACTTTCCGGAATATCCTTTGCTGTAGTTCCGATATGAAGTTTCCAATTATCCTTTCCTACATATACTGTCACAGAAGCAGATTCCTTCTTGTTCGTAACGATACCATAATCGTATGTTAAGGTAATTTTTGCAACACCTTCTCCAACTGCAGTAATAACTCCGGCACTGTTTACAGTTGCTACTTTTTTGTTATCAGAAGTCCATTTTGCATTATCCCATGATAATGCTGCATTAATAAAGCATAAATCAACATGTTCATCTATTGACATATTAAGCTCTGTGACTTTATAAACTGCTTTTGCTGAAGCACCCTTTAACTTTACAACCGCTTTCCCTGTTTCCGTCTCCTGATATGCCAGATACAAATCCTTTTCCGCCGCCTGCACACTAACCGGCGAGACCATCGGTAAAAGCGTTGCAATTACCAACACAAAAACTATCATATACTGCATCCACTTTATTCTTTTGTTTTTCATAACCAATACCTCCTTAACTTTATTGATAGAAACAATCACCACTCTCTGTGTTTCTACC
>JAZQJL010000095.1:0-7762 GCA_045541595.1 Lachnospiraceae bacterium
GTATCATTCCGTGGATTTCCAGTGGGGTAACCATGATATCCTCTGGATGGGTGCGGCGGCAGGCCATATGGCGTGTATCGCCAATGTCATCCGCAACAGTGTCCAGTACGGGAACTTAGGCATTTTGGAGGACGGTTACGGCATCAATATGCTGCCACTGGCCACCTTCGCCCTGGATACGTATGCCGAAGATGACTGTAAATACTTTGAACTGAAAGAAAAAAATCAGGTGTCCGACCGGGAAACCGATTTGGTTATGAAGATGCACAAGGCCATCGTTATCATTAAATTTAAGCTGGAGGGGCAGATTGCAAAAGCCCGGGAAGATTTTGGTCTGCAGGAACGTTGTCTGCTGCATCTGATTGACTATGAAAAAGGCACCATTTTGTTAGAGGGTAAGGAATACGAGCTACTGGACAAAAACTTTCCCACCATCAACCCGGAACATCCATATGAGCTGACCGAAGAGGAAGCGGATGTAATGCGGCGTCTTAGAAATTCCTTCCTGCACTGCGAAAAACTGCAGCGTCATGTGCAGCTGTTGCTGAATCACGGCAGCCTGTATAAAATATATAACAACAACCTGCTGTATCATGGGTGCGTGCCGATGAACGAGGACGGCACCTTCACAGAGGTTACCCTGTTTGGAGAAACCCACAAAGGAAAGAAGCTTTACGATATGCTGGAAAGCTATGTCCGCAAGGCCTTCTTCGCGGAAGATAAAGAGGAAAAAGCCAAGGGCGCGGACATTATGTGGTATCTTTGGAATGCTCCGAATTCACCGATTTACGGACGCAGTAAAATGTCCACCTTTGAACGGTATTTTATTGCGGATAAGGAGCTTCATTTGGAAATCAAGAATCCGTATTACCGGCTGATTGAAAAAACAGAGACAGCCATCAGTATTCTGCAGGAGTTTGGACTGTCTGTGGATACGGCCCACATTATTAACGGTCATGTGCCGGTGCACCGCATCGCGGGAGAAAGTCCGGTAAAATGCGGCGGCAAGGTGATTGTCATTGACGGTGGTTTTTCCAAGACCTACCGTAGCGAAACCGGCATTGCGGGCTATACCCTGGTGTACAATTCCTACGGTCTTACGCTGACGGCCCACGAACCGTTTGTGTCTAAGGAGCTGGCTATCAGCAAGGAAATTGACATTGTATCAAGACAGGAGGCGGTGGAACGGATGTATCACCGTATGCTGGTGGGAGATACGGACCAGGGCCAGATGATTAAAGAGAGAATTGAAGATTTAAAGAAGCTCATTGCGGCATACCGCTGCGGTGGGATTGTGGAAAAGAGATAAAGAAGCAGAGAGCCGGCGTGCCCATAAAGGGATACGTCGGCTCTTTCCGTTACTAAAAAGTGATATGAAAACGGTAATATTTTACTGGAATAAATCTTTGGTACTAAGTTCCTCGGAAGATTTTTTTTCTTCTTTTATCAGATGAACTTCATCCCCGTCTTTTAAGTTTTCGTAGCCGGTCATGATAATGGTAGTGCCGAAGAAACTTAAATCGTCAGAAAGGGCATAGAAATCAGCATTTTCCTTGGATTTGTCAATGGCGACGGTAAGCTGTCTGGCATAGTAGTAAGTGAAATCCTGTTCCGTTACGGATTGTAGCTGAAACACCTTGCCGGAGTCCACCATTTCTTTTGGCAGGGCGGTAAAGGAAGAGGTGCGCTCCATGGTACCGTATTCGCCGGTAATTTCATAGGTAAAACGCTGCTTGGCAGGGCGCTCTGCGGTAACTTCAGGAAGCCTTGCAACATGGACGTCCCAGGCTGTTACGGTAAGGAGCAGCATGGCACCATAGAAGAGCAGGGACAAAAGAAGCAGCATCAGCCACGGCTTTTTGTCGTGGCCTTTTTTAGGGTTAGATGTCATGCAGCGTCAGCCCCCTTTCCAGTTCCCTGTGGAAGAACAGGTACAGCAGTAAAATCGGAATCATGAACAGCACGGAGGCCGGGTACAGCACCTGATCACCGTACTTGGTAGTGTCGCTGAAAAATACGGTAAGAGTTTTTAACTGCTCGTCCTGGAGAAGAAGCATTGGCTGTTCCAGCATGTTCCAGCATTCTGCGAAGACGAAGATGCCCACGGCATACAGACACACCTTTACCTGGGGGGCCACGGCATGCAAAAGAATGCGGATAATGGAGCTTGTTTCCAAACGCATGGCTTCAATTGTGGAAGCATCGATGCTCTTCATGTATTGGCGCAGTACCACCACGCCGAAGGGTGAGAAAACCATTGGCAGGATAATGCCGGTCCTTGTGTTTAAAATTCCCATGTCCCTAAGGCCGATGTAGTTTGGCAGGATCATAACCTGCAGTGGCATCATCATGAGAATGATGTAAAAGAAAAATAACAGCTCCTTGCCGCGAAACTTTGCAAAGGAGAAGGCGAAGGCCGCCGGAAGGATAACCACCAGTTGAAGTGCGGTAATGATATAGGCATAGGTGACGGAGTTCCAAAACATGGTGTAAAACTTAAAGCAGGAAAAGAACAGCTCATCGTAGCCTGAGAAGGACACCGTGCCTCCCGGAAAAAAGGAAAGCAGCAGGGTGGCCAGGGTTGGCAGGAAAAATACCGCCGCCAGCAAAAGAAGTAAAAGCCTCAATATTTTTTTCATCGTTGATACCTCCTTTCCCAAAGCAAAAAGAGAACGACGATGACTGCCACCAACAGGGAGGTCAGCACCGAAGAGGAGGCCAGGGCCTGATAGTCAAACTTTAAAAAGTTGTTATTCATGTAATATTGCAGGGTGTAGCCGTAGTCCGGCGGATAGTTGTCGCCGTAGTACAGGTAGCTTTCCCGAAAAATCTTAAAGGAGTTTACAATGGCCATCAGAGTGGAAAAGGAGATGGTCGGTAAAATCAGCGGCAGGGTGATTTTTATATGCAGGGCAAAGTCGCCGGCTCCGTCCAGCCGGGCTGCCTCGTACAGCTCCTCCTCAATGGTGGTAAGAGCCGCCGTTAACAGAATAATGCAGATGCCGATGTTCTTCCAGATAAACAGAAGATACAGAGGCAGTTCGTTTTCTATGGAGCCAAATACCTGTCGGAACACCAGAACTACGCTGGCAGTTGGAATGAGCATGGGCAGGATAAAGGCCACCCGTGCAATCTTCAGGTGCTTTAATAAAAAGGTTAGCCCTAAGGCTACCAAAATAGCCAGCACTATGAGTACCGGTACAGCCAGTACAATCAGCCGGATGCTGTTTTGAAAGGCCAACCGAAAGTATTCGTTCTGAATGGCATCTATGTAGTTTTTTATGCCCACAAAGTCCTTTTTAAACTGGTTATTGATGAGGGAATAGTAAAGCACACGGAGGTAGGGCAGTATGTAAAACAGCAAAAGTCCCGCCAGGCTTGGTACCAGGCACAGAATGCATTTTGTGCCAAAGGACAGGCGGCGTTTGCTATGCAAAGGTTTTGCAGTTAGTGTACCGATATGCTTCATAAAGCAGTAGCTCCTTTACCAATAGATATTATAAGTCTAACAAAGAACTGTGGCTGTGTAAAGTGCCAAAGTTGTACCGCGAAAAAATTCCTTTTTTGTTATTTACATAAATGTAAATAACAAATATACTGAAAGTAAATACAGAAAGCTTATTGACGGGGTAAAGAATAGAGGAAATATGTAGGAGAAAATAGATGTCACAGGAATCAAAGCGCTTTGGGGAATTTCTCAAAAGCCAGAGAGAGGAAAAAAATGTAGAGCGGGATGCGTTGGGCGAAGGTATATATACTCCTAACCTGATGGGAAAACTGGAGCGGGGAGAACGTTATCCGGATAAGATGACCAGAGACCGTCTGTTGGCCCGATTAGGGGAGTCAGGGTACGACTATGAATGTTTCCTGCAGCCAAAGGAATATGAGGACTGGGAAGCAAGACGGGATATTTTGGATTGTTTGGATAATCTGGAACTTGATAAGGCAGAACAACTGCTGATACAGTATGAAAAAAAGTGTGACAGTGAAGAAAAGGTTGCCCGACAGTTTTTATATACCATGCGGATACAGTGGATGGAGTTAAAGGGTGTACCGCAAAGAGAGCGGGGACTGGTCTTGGAAGAGGCGGTAAAGCTGACTATTCCGGAAATAGACACAAAACCGTTATCACAACTGGTGCTTTCCATTCAGGAACTTAATCTGGTATTGGAGTATCAGGCATATCAGTATCCGGAAACTTTACGGGAATATTGCAGGCAGATGAAAGAGTATGTGACTAAGAAGAAATTTGATAAAGAGCATAAGGCAATGTTTTTAGCAAAAATTGCTTTATGCTATTGCAACTGCAAGCTTTGGAACGGAGAAGGTGTTTTAGGGACTGTAGAGCAACTGCAGAGGGCACAGGAGGCTTTGAACGTATGCACCGATGGTATTGAGTCATTACGGGATAAAAGTAAAATATACTTTGCCTGGGAATTGCTGCAAAAAAAGGAGCAGTATCTGTCGTGGCTTTTAGAGCATGCGGAATTGTTTTCAGAGAAGCAAATAGAGCAGTATGAGGCGGAACTGGCGCAGACCAGAGAGTTCTATGAGGTAATTGACCATCTGTACGACAGGTTCCGGGTGCCAAAGAAAACCAATAGTTTTACCTGCTTTTACCGGGAGCACGAGGTGTATTGTTTAAATGATGTCATTCGGGCGAGGCGGAGAATGCTTGGAATAACAGTAGAAGAGATTGCGCAGCAGTTAATTTGCGGAAGACGTACTTTAATACGTTTGGAGGCCAGAGAAACAAAGGTGCAGATGGCTGTGGCACAGAATTTATTTTCTTATCTAAAGCTGTCGCCGGAGCTGCATCGGGCGCAGATTATAACCGACAGCCAGGAGGCACTGCGGGTGGAGGAAGCATATCGCTGGGCATTGGACCAGAGAGAGTATGTGCAGGCAGAAGAATTATTGCAACAGTTAAAATCGATGATTCCATTAATGGAGAAAATTAACTGTCAGTATATATCTTACGAAGAAAAAATGTTGGATTATGATAAGGGAGAAATTAGTAAAGAAGAATTTATAAAATATGCCGAGGAAGCACTGGAACTTACCATGCCTATAGAATTTGCCATGAATGAGATTAAAGATAGAAAATTGCCGAATGGAAGATTGTGGGTTGGAGAAAAGTATTTAACAAATATGGAGGTGACTATTTTAAAAAACATTGCTGATGAAAAGGGTAATGATGTAGAAAATGAATATTGGAAAATGTTAAAGGAATATTTTGAATGGTTGGAGAAAAAAAGTACCATTCTGCCTATTCTTGGCATGTATGGATTTGTGATGACTTCGGTGGCCAGTTGGATGGGAAATATGCATAGATTTGACGAGGCAAATACCATAAATAAAAAGATAATGCGAGAATTGCTACGAGCAAGAAGTTTTAGCTATGCCCATAGAAATATGTATTGTTTGCTCTGGAATGAGTGGAAGCAAAAGGGTCTGCCTATGGACAAGGCAGATCCGGATTGGAGAAAGGGTTTGTTGGAATGTCTTACGGTGGATATATTTTGCAGGGATGAGTGGCGTGCTGCAAAAATGAGGAAACTTTTAGACCAGTAGGGAAGCTTTGGATATTATTGGTTCTTTATACGATTATTGCCTTCATTCTCATCAGCCATTGGCTTAATTTCCGGTTCTGCTGGCAGGGGTGTTGGTTCTGCGTCTCCTTCCGTTTCAATAGTAACAGAAGGTAAAGAAATCAAGTTTAACGTTCCGCTGGCTGCAGTAAGGCAGAGCAGAAATGCTGCTGTGGTTACAAGGGCTGATTTTTTGAACTGTTTCATCATAATGGTTTCTTCCTTTCTTTTGTAGGTTGTTATTGTGCATAACTACACGATATAAAAAGCATAGCGCATTGTGACAGAGTGGTAAAGTGCCAAAGCTGTACCGCGTCAACACAAAATTTTGGTACAACTATGGCACTTTACACCAAGAATTTACTGCGGTAAAGTATAAGTGTCTTAAGAACAGGTGCACCGTACAGAAGACAAATATATTTTAAGAGGAGGAATAACGTTATGAAGTTATTCAAAAAGTTAGTAGCAGTAGTAGCAATGGCAGCGGTTTGTTTGTCTATGACAACACCGGTAAGTGCAAAAGCAGATGGCTGTTCCCACACAAATATTCGCAAGACACAGCGAAGAGCGTACACGGGTGCACATGAACACACTTTTGACCTTGAAATGGATGTAAATGGCGATGGCGATATGGAAATTGTGACAGAAGATTGTGCATATACTTCATATGATGTATATGATGTTTATTTGTGCAATGGATGTAATTTTGTAATTGCTGAGTGGTATTATTATGAAGAACTTCATCGGTCAGACTTATGTGATATGTACAGAAATGGTGGCTATTATCGCTATGAGTAGCGGCCATCATTGGATTTTGTAAAAAAAATAATGAATAGGAGAAAACAAATGCGAAAAAAACAAATAATCATGATTACCTGTATTACCTTATCATTTTTTCTTTTTGGTTGTGGCACCGAAGCTACGGAGCATCCGGAACCAACCAAAGCCGTAACTCCGCAACCAACGGTGGTGGGCTCGGATTTGTTTTCTCCTGTGGAAGATAAGGTGGTTAACGAAGAGAACGTGGGAGGTTCTCAAATGGATGTAGAAAAGACAGAAGAAACGGATTTAGAAAAATATAATAGTTTCAATTCTAAAATGGAAGGCGCATGCAGTCCATCCTTGTTTTGTGTAGATGGAACTACGGGAATTACCTATTTTGTTAACCAGTATCAGGACTGGTATATTTATGCCGTAAAAAATAATGAGGTAACCCTGGCGGTGGAATTACCGGCGCAGGAGCTTGCTGTTTGGAATGGAAAACTTTATTTTGTAATATATGATTATGATTTATATGAACTGGAAGGAATAAAGTCAGGGGATATCTATGCGTATACTCCGGAAACCGGAGCGGTGGAGCCGGTGTATGCTGCAGGAGAAAAAACTGACCCAAATTATGCCTATAATACAGAGCTTGCAGTAAATGAAGAGGGCGTTTTCTTTCACCGTACCATAGGTATGGAAGTAATGGAATACAATGGGAAAAAGTATAATGTGCTACAGACAGAGGATTTATGCCTGCCTCATGGAGCAGCAGAAACGGTGGAGGACATCTTATGTATGACAACTCCGGGTTGGGGAGAATACCGGTTTAGTGGTGGAACCTATCAGGAACTTGTATTGCGAGAAGACGGTAGGAAATCGGATGCCAAAAGAAAAGAAACCGGTATTAAGACAAGCAAGAGTGTTGTTATGGGGGATGAATTGTTCTATACATTGGGTGAAGAATTCGGAATTCTTAATTTGGTAACCGGGGAAAAGCATACGATTCCTGTGGGAGATTATATAGCGGAGACGCTCCGACTGATAGAATCAGATAGAGAGAACACATCCTATGTAATACAAGATTTTACTGTAACAGAAGATGATATCTGGTGTATGGTTAGCAATAAGTTTTTAGTGAAAATCAATCGTCAAACGGAAGAGAAGACCTGCTTTACGGTAGAAGGAGAACGACAATTTATAAATAAGCTATATACCAATGGTACACAAATCTTTGGTGCCTATGTAGAACATAGTGCAGGAAATACAACAGGAGAAATGGTAAAAATTTTGATTGATGAAGAGACAGAAAAGCATGAATTTTTAGATATTTCAACCATGAAGGTGCAGAAGCTGGTAAAGTAAAGGAGCAGCAAAAAATGAGAAAAAGATATATTGTGATACTGCTA
>JAZQJL010000096.1:0-6150 GCA_045541595.1 Lachnospiraceae bacterium
GTCTGAAATCAATCAGGGAAGATTTCTGATTACATGCCAGCAAAATACCGGCAAACAACAGAAGCACTCCCCGTTCCGACGGATTGTTTCCCACCAGGAGTCCGCCGGCAAACACAAAGACCGGAAGAGTTGCCATGAGACCGCTTCTTCTAAGAACCTTTGCTAAAACAAAGAGGAAAACGCTAAGGAGAAGCAATGTGCTTTCCAGGAAAAACGAAGCAAACCGGTCTGTACCTTCCGGACAGTGCCATGCACTGCCAAAATAGTCATTCCAGTCCTCCAGGTAAGCCCGGGCCAAGGCAAAAAAGCCTTCCGTCAGCCGTTCCCGGACGCCTTCCTTTCTAAGCCAAAAAAATACCCAAAGCACGCCCGCAAGGCCGCTTCCTGCGCGAAGCAAAACAGCAGGCAGTTTCTTTATATGTCCGGTGAGTTCTGTCAATGCGGATATCACAAACACAAGGCAGCCCGTCCACACAAAAAGGGCGGAGCCGTATTTCTGCTCCGGAAATACCATCTGCAGCATATTCGTTGTACAGTGCAGGAAAACAAGCGCACAAATCACATCGAAGAATACCGCGGTTCCTATCTCCAGCAGCACTTCCCACACGTTTTCTTTATTTAGTTGCAGTTGGGCAGATTGTTTCCACCGGATTCCCTGTCGCATTTTCATTCCTTCAACCATCACTTTATAATAATAATTCCATCTGAGCCAGTGAATTACTTAATTTCCTTGCCGAATAGGCAGTCAGCAGCTCTTTTCCTTTATAGAGCTGTAACTTTTCGTCCAGCGTCAGTGCCCACACATACGGTTCCTGACGATATTTATCCCGATAACGCAGTTGGATGTCCTCCCGGCAACGAACCCACCGGAGCTTCATTAACACACCTATCATATAAAACAGGCTTTCTTCATCATCCACCCGGATGCGCAGCACATCCTGCTCCGCACTGTCATACCACACTACATAATGCGGACAGCCGGCATCCATAATGGAAAAGGACAGACTGGCCACCGTTTCCAGATAGCTCAGTAACTGCTTTTTCTTTTTTGGCCGGTAGGACAAAAACAGAATAACCGGGCAGGCCTTCGGCAGGGAGTATTCCTTTACAATCAGCTCGTCCTGCTTTGCCGTCAGCTTCCAGTGCATATTCTGCAGACGGTCTCCGGCACGGTATTCCCGCACCTGGAACAACTCGCTGTTATCATGTCCCGGCATATTTTCATCATACACATCCGCCTCACCGTAAAAGTTTTTGGTGGCCTGGGTCAGACGCACCGGAACATCATGCAGCTCCGGCATTACCTGAATGATGCCCTGCCGCTTTATTCTCACATTCCAGGCAAGCACCCCGGTGATATCGTAAATCCGAAGCTTTTGCAAATAAATCTCATAGTTACCCGTAGCATAAAAGGCAAGTGTTTTAATGAATTCGCTCTCGCCCCTCGGAACCGCCGGCATCGTCATCCAGTACCTGTCCTTTTTGCCACGCATCACATCATTTACTACCACCAGGGCTTTGACGCGGTTTACCGGTAACAGGCATCTGTTTTCCACGATCAGTTTGATGAGACTTTCCCTGCCCCGTTCCGCAATTCCTACGGGAACCTCAATATAGCCCCGGATGCGGCAACAGCGGATAATCATACTCACCAAAGCCACGACAAAAAGTGCTGCCTCCATATAGACAAGCAGCATCACAGCCCCGCTCTGATACATAAATGCAATATACATTGTAATGCCGGTTACCAGCAAAAAACTCAAAATACTACCCACGATTTACTCTTTCCTCATATACGATGTTGGTTGCTTTACTTTCGCAAGAATTTCCTGAAGTACCCCCGCAGCTGACACCTTTGCCACCCTTGCCTTGGTGTTCAGCACGATACGGTGCTTTGCCACATCCAGGAAAATTTCTGCCACATCCTCCGGCAGCGCATACTCCCGGCCCTTTAAATAAGCCCAGGCCTTCATGATACGCACGCAGGCGATGGAGCCTCGCGGACTTAATCCCAGCTCAATATACTGATGCTCTCTGGTGGCCTGCGCCAGCGCCGCCACATATGCGTACAAACGGTCACTGACATAAACCTCCTCCACCTGCTCCTTCATGGAAAGCAGATGTTCTAACGGAAGAACCGGCTTTACTTCCTGTACGGAAGCCGTGCTTTTTCCCTTTAAAATGTCTACCTCGTCCTTTAACTCCGGATAGCCCATGCTCATACAAATCATGAAACGGTCCAGCTGGGATTCCGGCAGAAGCTGGGTACCGGAGCTGCCCTTCGGATTCTGGGTGGCAATGACGATAAACGGAGTCGGCACCTCTTTGGTTTCACCGTCAATGGTCACACTGCCCTCTTCCATTACTTCTAACAGTGCAGACTGGGTCTTTGGAGAGGTACGGTTGATTTCATCCGCCAGGAACAGATTACACATAATCGTGCCCGGATAGTACACAAACTGTCCGCTCTCCTTCTGGTACATGTTAAATCCCAGGATGTCCGCCGGCATAACATCCGGGGTAAACTGCATTCTGTGATTTTCTAAGGACAGCGCCTTGGAAAATGCCATGGCAAGGGTTGTTTTACCTACGCCCGGCACGTCCTCAATTAAAATATGTCCACCGGCTAAAATTGCTGCAAACGCCTTGTATATACAATCGTCCTTACCGGTAACTGCCTTTTTTACTTCCTCTACTACCATTTGAACTGGTTTATTTATATTCATTTTCCCGCCCCTTTCCTGCATTTTTATGCATCTTTATACAGTATATCATAGATTTACGGAATATGAAAGCGTTTTCATGAAATTGTTCCAAAAAAATAAGGCCACCGAAAGAATTTCCGGTGACCTTGTTCTTATTTTTCCTTATATTCAAACTTTTGAAATCCCGCCTGACCGCCGGTCTCCTTTGTGGAATACAAAAACAATCCGAAACGGTAGCCCGTAAAATGGTCCAGGGTGTAGTGCATCTTATGGGTTGGTCCAATCTTCTTCCACTCCCCGTTTTGCTCATAAAAGAACTCTGCCTCGTCCTTCTTATGGTCAAAATCCAAAACCACTCTCAGCCGGAACTGCTCTCCTTCCACCGGCACCGCCTCACATTCCTGTCCGGATTCCGTCTTGCTGCTCCACACGTGAGGATTTTCCGGCTGTCTTGCATGCATCACCGCATAGCACTGCCCGTCCCTCTTGGTGATTCCCACAAAACCATAGCAGCTTTGCAGGGCACAGATGCCGGCATAATCGCCGTCCTTCAGCTTAGAAACGTCCACGGTTACTTCTCCGATGCAGCCCGGGTCCAGAGTGCGCTGGGTCAAGGTATTTCTTGCCTGTAATACATTCTCACACAACGCGCCCGATGTCAGCCATAAAACGCCCTGGTCCTCATCGCAGTGCACCAGGGAAAGGTTCGGCTCGTGATTAAACTGCCAGCAGCTCTTAAACCCGAAGGAGCCGTATTTTCTGGCTTCTTCCTCCGCAGATAATCCCGCTTCCCACTTAAAATCATCGCTCTGCACCAGCGGTTCATACACATGGTCCGGACGGGTACTGCTCACCTCAAACTCTGCCGGAATTTTGCCGTTTACTCCCAGCACCGGATAGTCGTTTTCCCAGGTCAGGGGAATCAGCACCGGAATTCGTCCCACGGCGCCTCTGTCCTGGAACAGCACTGCGTACCACTTGCCCTCCGGCGTGTCCACAATGGCACCCTGGGCAACACCCTGATTGCAATAACCCATGTCGTCGTTTAAAATATCGCCGCCCACAAATTCCCCTTCTAAGGAATCTGCCACAAAGCAGGCCTCGGTACGTCTGCCCGGGTTTGGCGGCCAATGAATGAAGAACAGATAATACTTGCCATTAATCTTGTAAAAATGGGCTCCTTCGTATCCCAGGAACTCCCCTTCCTCATCCCGCACTACGATGCGGTCCAATCCGCCGGGCAGCGGACCACTTAAGTCCGGTTTCAGCTCCGTCAGCCGGATATTTCTGTTGCCGTATACAACATATACCCTGCCATCATCGTCAAAGAGCAGGGAGCAGTCATGATAGAAGCCCTCGATGGTGCGCTTCTCCCACGGACCCTCGATGCGGTCCGCCGTGTAAAGATAGGTCTTGCCGGTGTCGTTTGCCACAAACACCACATGGAATTTGCCGTTGTGGTAACGGAGGCTGGCCGCCCACATTCCCTGACCGTAAATGTTTCCGCCCTGCAGACACTGGAATGGCGTACTGTCCAGACGGTCATACACATACACCGCATGCTCCCAGTGCACCAAATCATAGGATCGCAGAATCTCACAGCCCGGCATAAAATACATGGTGGTACTAATCATGTAATAGGTATCCTCCACCCGGATGACGTCCACATCCGGATAGTCCAATCGTGTTAACGGATTAATCTGCTTCATTTGTTTATCCTCATTTCTCTTAAACTGACTACTTCAAAAATGCATCTATGACCCGGATTCCTGCTGCCATCTTTTTGAGCGTCGGCAGCTCCTGTTTCATATACTCCTCCAGCATCCGCACCTCGGCCCGGTTCAGCCCGACGGCAGATGTAATCACACAGTCCGGAATTTTTCCCTCCGCACTGCGGCTTCCGTCACTAAATGACACGTAGGCAAACTTCTTGCCGTCCTTAGAACAAATCGGCGACACCGACATCGTAAATTCGTTTTTCATGGAATCCTCCTTCCTGCGCGCCTTACCAGGTTTCCTCCCGCAGCGGATCAATACCCTTTACCCAATGAATCCGGGCAATCGGCACATGACAATACCCACCCGGATTTTTATCCAGATACTTCTGATGATATTCCTCCGCATCATAAAAATGCTCCAGCGGACACGCCTCAATAGCCAGGGGTTTATTATTTCCCTCATTTTCCAGCCTCTGCTTCAGCTCTTTCAGTGACGCTGCAATTACCGCTTCATCCCCCGCCGCCGTAAAGTAAATTCCGGTACGATACTGATGTCCCTCGTCCTCTCCCTGCCTGTCCACAGAGGTCGGGTCAATAATGAGATAGAACAACTTTAATAACACCTTTAACGGAAGCAGGGCCTCGTCATACACCACCTTCACCGTTTCCGCATGGCCGGTGTTTTGATAACGCACCTGCTCATAGGTGGGATGCTCCGTATTTCCGTTGGCAAATCCCACCGTAGTTTCCACCACGCCTTTGATGTTTCCGACATACTTCTCCACACCCCAATAGCAGCCGCCTGCCAGATAAATTTCTTTCATAGTTTTCCACTCTCCTTTAAAAACTTCAAAAAGCCCTCACAGCCGGCCACCACATCCTGATAGGTTGCCTCAAAATCCCCGGTATACCAAGGGTCCGCCACATCACGTCCGGCAACCAGCTGATGATTGGTTTCATATCCGGCGAAGGAAAGCAGCTTATAAATCTTCCCCTCCGGGTCGCCGTCCGCAATGCGGTTCATATTGCGGATATTGGCGGTATCCATGCCAATGAGATAGTCATACCGCTCATAATCCGCCCCGGTCATCTGCACCGCCCGGTGCGGAACAACAGGGATATTTTTCTGCCGTAATTTGTTTACAGTGCCGTAGTGGGGACCATTGCCGATTTCTTCCCGGCTGGTAGCCGCGGAATTGATTTCAAATAAGTGGTCGATGTGATGTTGTTTTACCATGTGGGTAAACACGGATTCCGCCATGGTGCTGCGACAGATGTTGCCGTGGCAGATGAATAATACTTTTATCATAATTTCCAAAACTCCTTTAAACAGGGATTTTCCTTGTATTTTTAAGCATTTTACAACTTTATTAAATTTACTTATCTTCGCATATTTTGGTATAATTCAGCATATCTTACACCTCAAAAGTTGTAAAATAAGTTGTAAAACCATGTCCTTTTTACAACTTTACAACTCACGCATTACACACCGCTTGCATTTCTTTTTGAATATCGTCAAAATCTAAATGTGTATATGTATTGAGTGTAACACCAATATCTGAATGTCCCATAATTTTCTGCAAGGTCTTTGGATTCATTCCGGCTTTTGCCATATTACTGCAAAATGTATGTCTGCATACATGAGGTGTAATCTTCGGAAGCTGTTCTCTGTAAATCTTATTATGCTTTTCAAGAAGTCGGAGGCCAAGCGGTCTTAGGAAGACAAG
>JAZQJL010000097.1:0-3271 GCA_045541595.1 Lachnospiraceae bacterium
CCTTTTGTCTTAGTCGTCTCTTCCAGTATAATATATCTGCGGATTTATTTCCAGTAGGATTTTATTCTTAAGGACATTTTATCCCTACTATATTTTTCGGCTAATTTTCTTGAAACCATTAGAGTTATGTAGTACACTGAGAGTAGCTATTTAATCCGGAAAATAAAAAGAAAGGCAGGTAACTCCATGTCCACACCAAAACAGCAATATTATGAAAATCTGGCCGACTCCCTCATCGACAAATTCAACCTCCGGGGTATCGAAGGCTATTACTGTGAAACCAAAGAAGAAGCCCTTCTCACCGCTAAGCGTTTTTTAACTCCGGGCTGTTCTGTCTCCTGGGGAGGTTCCATGACGTTGGAAGAAATCGGCTTAATCGCAGACCTGAAAAATTCCGATTATACCGTGTATGACCGTGCCATCGCCACCACCTCAGAGGAAAAGGACGCTCTGTATGCAGAGGTTTCCCACTGCGACTACTATTTCATGAGCACCAATGCCATCACCCTGGACGGCCAGCTGGTCAATGTGGACGGTCTCGGCAACCGGGTTGCCAGCCTGATTCACGGTCCAAAAAATGTAGTCATTGTTGCCGGCATGAACAAGGTGGCACCTACCCTTGATGCTGCCATGGACAGAGTCCGTAATCAGGCCGCACCGCCAAATGCCATCCGTTTAGGGTTAAACACCCCATGTGCCAAGTTCGGCCGCTGCGTGGACTGCCTGGACGACTCCTGCATCTGCTGCCAGACCGTTATCACAAGAAAATCCCGGATTGCCGGAAGAATTAAGGTGATTCTGGTTGGCGAAACATTAGGATATTAAAATTTTACCCCGCCGGGGAAGCTGTTACAACCGGCGGGTGCCACAGATTATTCCAGCCGAAAAATCAGAATTTTTTCCCTGTCTTTATTTTCTTCGAACAAATCACTGCAATCGATTTCATCATAAAAATCCAGCTCATTCATCGTCATCAGCCAGGCGATATATTCCGGAGACGGAAAGTAAAAAAACAGCAACAGTTCACGCGGATTTGCATAATAAGATTCCAGCACCCTGGTCATCGCCGTCTGCAGTATTTCCACCGAAAACGGATTAAAAAAATAACAACGGTTTACCTGCTCCGGCACCGGAAAGGTTTCCGCATTTCCAAGCAGGATTTCTACTTTGTTGGCGGACACCGCGGCATTTTTATTTTCCCTTGCCACTGCAATTATCCGTTCATCATACTCCACTCCGATGCAATGCGCTCCGGTCTGATACGCCAAAAAGAAATCCACCCGGCCTTTTCCGCAACCGTAATCCAAAACCACATCCTTCTTTCGGATGAACCCGCTGTTAGCCAGCCGCTCCAGCACTACATACGGCGTTGGTTCGTACGGATACCGGAAGCAGTCCGACTTTGTGTCATCCCGCCCGGAAGTTTTAATTTTTAAAAGTTTGTCCCACTGCTGTTCTGCTTGCTTCATGGCATCTCCTGGTTTGAATTCGGTTGTTAAAAAACTTCAATCACATACTCCAGTGCGTGTCCGTCATACAGTATCACTATTTTTTCTGTCCCGACAGTATTTCCGGTTATCGTTCCGTTTGACACGGAAAAACTATCATTTTTTGCGTATCTTAGCACTGCACCGCTCTCTGTTACCGTGGTCGTAACCTTTATACCGGTATTGTATTCTATGACAAAGGAAACATCCGTTATCCTCTTTCCAAGAGGAATCCTTATTTTTCCAAAATCATATAAGTTACTGACTGCTAAATCGACGACATACTTAAAATCCAAAATATACTCCCACCAATTATGTAAGTATCCGTTTTCGTCACGCCCTTTATCATGCGGCATATGTCTAAGCCACCAAAGATGATGCTGTATTAGTATCAAATAGCTGTTCTCATCGCCGTTTTTCAAATACTCATCGGCTGTAAATGTTGTTACTTTTTTATTTGTGATATTCGGATAATCTTCTAAAAAAGTCCGATGGTAACTCTGTACCGGCGTTTGTAATTGCCATTCATAGTCCTTTGTTGAATTCGGCGAAAAATGAACCTGTCCAACCCCATAGACAGTATTATCAGCCGGTGAATTATGCCGGCATAAATAAAATTTCTGCCATGTGTTTAATTCAGAAAAATCATCAAATTTTATTCGTTCTCCATATTCCTGCTGTGATACACCATAGGTATAGTTCAGCATTGCTTCCGCCATATGACAGAAGTCCTCCAAGGCCCCATCCGGACGTGAAAAAGTCATTCCGAGTATTGCAAAATTTTCACAATCAGCATAACAACCGCTACCATTAATCCAGAACGGAGACCTTCCTATCATTGCGGATTCATACATACTAAGCGGGTCAATCCCAAACACCCATACCATATCAAATTTTCCTTCTCTTCGAAGTTTTGCCAAATTGCATTTATCTAGCAGATAAGAATAATCAAAATGCCAAGGTGAATCCAGCTCTGCCGGCACCACCTGCATTTCTTTATTTCTCGTCCACCAACCGTACCATTCTCCTTTTCCGTTCTGATTCGACGGAAAAAGTTTGCCAAACTGCACTTCCGTCATGGAGTCATAACCTACATACTTAGGGAACTCATCTAAATGTACGGTATCAACCACCTTGATTTGTACCTCATCATAAGACCCGTATTCTACGAACTGTTTCAATGATTTCACTGATACATCCAATGAAAAACCAAGATATTCCGAGGCTTTTTCCTTATTTCCCGTCAACGGATTTGTAATATACGGATCGATGGCAATAACCAACACCTTTTGCTCTTTCATGAATAGACTCCTTGCAAAAATCTTCAGATACTATACTTACATCCACACAAGTATCATCATAACTCCCTATGCAAACTTCATATTTTCTTTTCTATACTAGCATATTACCTGTAAGAATTCCATAGCAAATCCACTCTGCACATAACAGCAAACTTTTTACCCATACTACCACGGTCCACTTACGCCTCTTTCCGCACCAATTTCTCTCACCGACGTTCCGTGCTTTCCCGGCGGCTCCGGGTTCCTTGTCCGGTATGATATGTCCGCGTTTGGTGTTTTAGCAACTTGTCTGAGGCGTCGGGGAAGGTTGCAATATTGGCATTTGGATGGTTTCAAAAAGCACGCAAGTGCTTTTAAGAAAAGGGGGCAGGGTTCTGAGGACACCTCGTGTGTCCGGCTGAGCCCCGCCCTTTTCTTTGAAGTACATCCGCAGGATGTTTTGAAGCCATCCAAACACAACAATCCATCCAACACCCTCTCCCC
>JAZQJL010000098.1:0-3285 GCA_045541595.1 Lachnospiraceae bacterium
CTTAAGAGCAATAAGACCATTTTCGGAGTTAAATGTATCGTTTACAGATACAAAGTTAGCATCTGCGTCTGTTGTCCATTCGGATACACAACCGGTAGCGAACATGAATGCAATGTTGTACCAACCGGAAGTCTCAAGTTCCATGGAGAAGTTTCTGCCTGCTGCTTCACAGTCAGCGATGATATCTTCTAAGCTGTCAAGGTGCTCAGCCTTAACAACGCTCTTATCATAGTACATGTAGTAACCGTTATCGGAAGTAAGTGGATAGCAGTAAAGATCGCCTGCTACGGATGCTGCCTTAACAGCACCTGCATCGTTTAATTCCTTAACAGTTGCGGAAGCCTGAGTACCAAGCTTGTTTAAAGCACCTGCCATAACGAGACGGGAAAGCTGGTCCTGTGCGAAACAGAAAATATCTGCGCCGTCTTCAACGCTGTTGATCATCTGTGTAGCGGATTCTGCTTCAGATACGCCTTCAACTGTTGCATTAATTACGATACCAGGGTTTTCTTCACAGAACTTCTTGATCTGGTTTTCTGTTACTTCTTTAACAGTTAAACCTTCTGCGTTTGCACTTTCGGATACCCATACAGTGATGTCGTATGTACCCTCAAGGGATGTTTCTGTGCTAGGTGTGTTACCGTTGTCACCTGTGCCTTTGCCTTCGTCCTTGCCGCCACATGCTGTTAAGCAAAGCATGAGAGCCATAACAAGAGCGAGGATAGATGTGATTCTCTTTTTCATTTTTTGTCTCCTCTTTCTTTTAAAAATTTTATTTTAAAGATTCCCCTAAGGTAAATCTTTAAGTTCATTATTTAATAATTACGCTGGTCTGCGGTCCCATTGTTAAAGTGGTTCCTTTCAGACTTGCTTTTCCCTGTCCGATGTAGTCGGCAACCTTTTTTAAGTCCGCCGGGAAATCGGTGCAAGTGGTTAAGTCAATGACTATTTCCTCTGTGGAAGTGTTGTGAAGCAGCACGGTTTGCGCTCCGTTATAAGTAATAAGGAAGCCGCCGAACTTATCTTCTCCGAAATCCAGTGCTTTGTAATCGCCCCTTGGAATTTCCGGATACTGCTTGCGCAGGCTCAGCAGCCTGCCGTAGTAGTGAAGAAGACTGTTTCCATCTTCTGATTGCTCTGCTACAGTGCCGTTTGTCTGCTTCTTTACATCGTAAGTGGTTCCTATCGGATCCCGGACGGTATCCTCGTCGCCCCACAGCATTGCCAGTCTCCGGTTGGAATCGGTATTGGCACCGCCTCTGGTTCCTTTTAAACCGATTTCTTCACCATAATAAATGAATGGAGAACCGGTACACAGCAAATAAAGATTTGCTGCCATATGTGCCTGTCCGGTAGATGGGGTTAAATATCCGGCCGCACGGTCCATGTCATGATTCGCAATGAAGGAAGTCATCATGCCGCCTGCCGGATTTGCCTCCAGCACTTTATCCTGATAGTTTTCCACATATTTGGTAAACACGTTGATATCGCGTTCTTTTGCCGCGTTGGCAATCTGGCCTTCACTCTGTGCCACCTGGAAATTAAAGCAATTGAGCGCCTCTACATACTGCAGGGTTTCTGCATCATTGGACCAGCATTCGCCCACACAGTAGATGTCCGGTTTGTATGCGGTTAACTCGTCCATATACCACTTCCAGAAGTCTACACTTTGTTCTGTATCATTGTAGTATATATATTTAATCGCATCGAAGCGGAATCCGTCAACGCCCAAATCCAGGTAATACTTTGCCACCTTCAGCATTTCCTCACGAACCAGTTTGTTGTCATAATTTAACTCCGGCATATCCGTGGAGAAATTGCATTCGTAATATTCCAGATTAGCGCCCGGAATTGCCGTATATGCAAGTCCGGCAGTGCGACCGTCGATTGTCGCCCAGGAATAAATATCGTAGTAAGGGTCGTTTTTATTGCCCTCTTTGTGTGCATTGCTGAATTTCTTGAACCATTCATGGCCGGTGGAGGTATGATTGATTACCAGGTCTAAGATAACTTTAACGTTTCTCTCATGACATAGCTCAATCAACTCTATCAAATCAGCCTCGGTTCCGAAATCTTCATCTATTTTGTAATAGTCGGTTGCGTCATATTTATGATAAGACGGAGAGTCGAAAATCGGAGAGAGCCACAGGCCCTGAACTCCCAGACTGTCTTCGGAGTACATGTTGCCGTCGTTTAAGTAATCCATTCTGTTGATAATACCCCGGATATCACCGGTGCCGTCTCCGTCTGAATCGGAAAAGGAGCCGACAAATATCTGATAGAACGCTCTGTAATTATCTTCTGTAGGGTCCGGCTGCGCTTTTGGTTTGCCGGAGCATCCGCCAAGCAACAGCGTAAACAGCAGAAGAACTGCAACATTTACTTTTAAAATACGTTTCATAAATCTTTCGCCTTTACCATCTGATTTTATATCCGTGTAAGGTTATTTTGCTACGGAGTTTAACAGGGCGTCGTCAATCTTACCCCAAGCTCCGGCACCTTCGCCGCTACACTTTACATGAATACCGACAACTAATTTGTCAGTACCATTGTATTCAAATTCACTGATTGAACCGGTGTCCCAGTTGCCGTAACCGCTGATGCCCATTGGTGCAGTTGCAACGATTTCGTCGTTAATCTTTACGTAAGCGTAAATATCTGTTTCACCGCAGTCACCGCCCATGATGGAGATGGCGTACTTGTAAGTACCTGCCGAAAGATTCTTAACTTCCTGCTCTAAGTCGAAGTCAACGGTATCCTGGGCTGCGCTCCAGAAGTGATAATGAAGAGATCCTGTTAAGGAGTCGGTCTTCTTATCTTCTACATAAAGCTCATCCATGGCGCCCTTAGCGGTTGCCACCCAGACGTCACTGTTTTCTTCAAAGCTGTAGTCTGTAAGGAAGTTAAACTCAATCATGGAAACATAACAATGTGCTTCCATGCCATCTGCTTCACCAACGATGTCGTATTTTGCTACGCCGCCATTGTACATTTTATCGTAATCTACATCCTTCCAGGTAACGGATACTTCCTGCTTGGAGTTATCTGTCATGAATGCGTTTACCTTTTCAGGAAGAACAATTTCACCGTTTAAGTCGAACTGCACGTCTACAGGCTCAATAGAGTCAGCCTTTAACGGAACATCGTTACCGGTGCCCAGTAAACTCCATACCTTTAAGGATTCTAACGGCTTACCTTCTGCATCGAAGAATGCCTGGTTATCACATGCGGAACCGCCGTAATACTTACCTGCATCGTCCGGGTCGTACTCTTTTGCATAGGAGG
>JAZQJL010000099.1:0-11761 GCA_045541595.1 Lachnospiraceae bacterium
GGTTACCCCACTGGAAATCCACGGAATGATACCGGCACATACGGTCCATGATCAGATGCGGTGCCGGTCCCCTGTCAAAAATATCGCCAAGGATATGCAGGCGGTCGATAACCAGCTGCTGGATTACCTTTGCCAGGGCAATAATAAACTCCTCGGAATTGCCGATTTCCACGATGGTATTTACAATGGACTCGTAATAAGCCTCCTTGTTTAATACCTCAGATTTTTCTGTAATCAGTTCTTCGATAATATAGCCGTAATCCTCCGGCAGAGCCTTGCGCACCTTACTTCTGGTATATTTGGAGGATACCACCTTGCACACCTCAATGAGACGGTACAGCGTAATCTTGTACCAGTTGACAATATCCGGCTCCGACTGCTTTACCAGCTCAATTTTCTGTTTCGGATAGTAAATTAACGTGGCCAGGGCGGACTTGTCCGTAGTACTTAAGGTATGTCCGAACACGTCATCGATTTTTTTCCGCACTGCCCCGGAGCCGTTGTGCAACACATGGGAAAAGGCTTCGTATTCTCCATGGATGTCGGACAAAAAGTGCTCCGTGCCCTTCGGCAGATTTAAAATCGACTGTAAATTGATGATTTCCGTAGAAGCCTTCCCAATAGTCGGATATAGCTTCGACAGCTGTTCCAAATAACGTAATTCTGTATTATCCATAGCAAACCCCTTACTTTATTAAATACCCAGATACGTTTCCTTTGTTTCCAACATTGCTGCTCTGTGCTGTGCACCAAGCCCTGCCTTTAAACGCTCTGTGCTGCCCATAGCTGCCTTTATTTCCTTAATGAGTACATCTGCCTGCTCCAGCGCAAAAACGTGTTCTCCGGCCACGTAGGAAGCGTTGTGCAATGTTTCTTTAAATGCAAAAATCAAATGATTGTGTAAAAATGCCTTCTGCACCGCAGAAACAATTTCCGACTCGTAGTTGATGTCCAGATAGAAGTCTGCCTTTTCAAACAGTTCCTCCAACAGATTCATCTTTGCCCCCGGATACAGACTCACATTCTCATACTGTTCCATGCTCATCAGCTTGGAAGACATTTCCGTCAGCGCTGCAATGGAAAAATGAACCTCCGGCAACGCCTCCACAATTTTGTTCAGTTCGGCAATCCGGTCGGAATTTGTACAAATCAGCGCTTCCGGCCTTCCTGCATTTTCCTTTTGAAACGGATAAATGAAACCAAGCTTTCGAATCACCCTTTCCGGTGCTCCGAGCGCTTTCATCTTCTCATATGCATCCCCCCGCTGCACCATCACCCGGGCAGCACGCTTTGCCGTTCCGTCTAAAATGCCGCGCATATTTCCCGGAATATCTTCCCGGATTGGTTCCTGCCAGAACAACACATCCCCCTTGCCGTTTTCCGGAAGCAGCTCCGACACAAAGAAAGACGTTGACAATGTATTAAAGAACATCCGGTGCCGTGCATAACCTGCTTTTTCCAAAACATAGGCTGCCAGTTCTTTTTTTGTATGAAAAATCCGGACAACATTTCCGTCATTTAAAATAATATCATTTGTCACATAGTTTTCCATTAGTATTTCTTTTCCATCCGCGGAAAAATATGACTTGTTGACTTTTTGTCCCTTGGCATTAAAAATGGTTCTGGCATACAGGGCACCATATTTATTGTAGTGGTCGCTGGAGCGTACCACACCCTTTTCATCGTACCAATCCACCACCTTTACCAGACGCTTGTGCTTTGGTTCTGCGTAAAAAATACCCGCTCTCTCTTTATTTAAGTCATGCACACTGCCTTTGGAATTGTTACCGCTGATTTCCCAATACTCCGGGACTTTAATCTGATTAAAATACAGCGCCTGTCCCGGCAAATGTTTTGCCTCTTTAAAATCTCCCAGCAAAAATCCGACCACGGAGTTTACATCCTCCGGCAGGAAACCATCTTCTTCAATGACAAACACCGGATACTTTTTTCCGGCAAGTTTGAAGGAAGTATGCAGTTTTTTGCTTTCCTCCCCGTAATTGTCCAAAAGTAAAATTATATTGTCTTTAACAGTGCTTCCCATCGTTTCTCCACCTCTGTTGTCAGATATGCCTCCGCTTTTTTATAGGAGTGGGCATGAAACGCCTCCATATCTGCCTCCGTAAACAATTGAATAATGCATTCCGTCAGCTTTTCTATCCGTTCTTTACCGGTCATCTTATCATGCACCGGAATTTTATATCCATTCTTGTCCTGATCCACAAAGTTCTGATTGCCGTAGCGTACATCAAATCCGATAATCGGAAGACCGGCGCCGATGGCCTCCATCAGGGTAAGACCGAAGCCCTCACTGGTAGAACCTGCAATATAGGCCTCGTAGTTCTGATATACCTCCGTTAAATCCTGCTGGCCGCAAAGTCTGATACAGTCCGTACAGCCCAGACGTTCTATGGCCTTTTTCAGTTTTTCTTCCTCGGCACCCTTTCCGTAAATATCAAGCGTAATATCCGGAATGGTTTCTTTTGCCTTTGCTACTGCTTCCACCAGCCAGTCTACATGCTTTTCCGTAGCCAGTCGGGATGCGGTAATGAAAGAATGTGGCTTCCGGCGCGTTGCAGGATATTTTAATTCTTTTAATCCTCCCACCGGAACCGTTATCACATTCGGAGTAACTCCCATGTACTTTGCAAACTGTTCCCGCATCAGTTGATTCTGTGCATCTGTGGATGCCAGATAAAAAGCAATCTTATCATGCTGTGAAAAAGAATACTCGTAGTAGTTATTCCAGAGAATATGATTTTCATCACTGCTTCCTTCGCTGAAATGGTCCGCATGGATTACAATACCCACCTTTGCCGGCCCCGCATTCTGCAAGATTGCCTGGCCAATCCCGGTGGTACGGTCAATAATCACAACATCCTCTTTGGTAAGATTCAGTTTTGACACCATATAGCCCACAAACTCTTCTTTAGAGCAAAGAAGCTTATCCGGGAACTGATACATTACCACGTCGTTATCCGTAATTTCTTCATAGGCAACCGTACCGTCTTCGTTAAAGAAACGGCGCTGGTACAGATGTGCCTTGTTATCTAACGGTGCATAGTACTCGGAATAAATCCGGCAGTAGGTAAAATAATCCTTCCGGATTAAACAGCCTCTGGACACCATTTCCACACGGTGCACCAGATCACTGGTCTCATCCACCATATATGCCGTATAGAAGTTCTTTTCCTGCGGAAACACATATTTTGCAGTTTTGCCTTCTCTGGAGAAGGTAAACTCCCTTGTTCCGAAGGTTTCTTCCAGCTGTTTTAACGTGTAAGTTACCGGCGAAATCCGGGTATCCGTGAAAAAGGTATACAGCCACTCCACTTCCGAATCCAGAAACCCGATATTTTCGGTCATATGCTGGATGTTTTCCCTCGAAAACATATCCGTAAAGATGAATTTCGCCTGTGCACCGATATTGCGCAGCATCTTTGCCCGATATACCTGGGCATATTCCACACCGCTGCTTGCCCAGCCGATGCCTAAATTAAAGTTGTAAATCATGATACTCCCCCGGTTTCTTCTCTACGGCAGAAGAATCTGCAGTTCTCCTGCTTTGTCAAAATACACATCACTAAGTAAAATATTCCGAACCATATTTCTTCGGATTGTCTTTTCCATCTTGCGGAAGGATTCCAGCGCTTCTTTTTGATATTCATAGATTGGGTTACGCTGTGCAGTGGAACGTCCTGCCACTGCATATTGCAGCTGCTGCAGGTAGTCTACCTGCTCCACCCATGCCTCATCCACCGCCCGAAGGGTGGCAACACGCATAAATTCGCCCATTTTTTCTTTACTTCCAAGCTTTTCTTCCTGCTCTGTGAGTCCCGCAGACACAATGCCGGTAAGATACGAAAGAACTGCTTCGTCCTCTGTATAGGACACTTCCGATAAATTTTCTTCCAACCGATAAGATAAATTGTCAAGAATGTAGCGTCGTACTGCCTGCAAATCCCGTTGCTTTGTTGCATTTAAAAACTCCCGTATATTCTCTCCGGCAATTTGCATAATCTTTTTTTCTTCCAGTTCTCCGCCGTCCATCAGCTGATTTCTGGTTTCATAAATCAGGGAACGTTGACGTTGTAATACCTGGTCATAATCCAGCGCCTGCTGCCTGGACAGCACCGCTCGTTCTTCTCCGTTCTTCTGAGCCAGAAAAATCAGCTTTCTTAATCTGCGTTTGCTGATAAACCAGTGCTTTTTCTCGTAGACTTCTTTCTTGATGATTCCGCTCTTTTTCACAATTTCATCCTCTGCGGAAACAAAGAAACGGCTGAAGCCCGGATCTCCCTGTCTTCCGGAACGTCCTCTCGCCTGGCGTTCCTGACGGATGTTAATCATTCGTCCGATACCGATAACTGCAAGACCGCCCAGCTCTTTTACGCCCTGGCCAAGCCGGATATCCGTACCGCGGCCTGCCATACCGGTGGCTACGGTTACTGCTCCCAGTTGCCCTGCTTCTTTAATAATTTCCGCCTCCCAGAATGCATTATTGGCGTTCAGGACACTGTGCGGAATATTTTCCTCCATCAGCAAACCGGAAATCAGTTCCGTATCAGCAATTGTAGAAACAACTATCAGAACCGGCTGTCCGGTTGCATGGGTATCAATCACCAGCTTCATGGCCGCTTCTACCTGCTCTTTAGCCGTCTTAAAGCAAAAGTCCTTGAAGTCCTTTCTTTTTTTCGGCCGGTTTGGCGGAATAATCACGGTATGTACATGATACAGATTCCGGATTTCTTCTGCCGCGTCGGAAATGGTTCCGCTCATGCCGGACATTTTCGGAAACAACCGGAACAGATTCTGATAGGTGATGGACGCCATGGAACGGTTCTCCTGGGACACCTTTACCTTGGCCTTCTGCTCAATTGCCTGGTGCTGGCCGCCCCGCAGCTTTACACCGGACATTGCACGTCCGGAACCGTTATCCAACAGCTGCAATTCGTTATCTTTGGTAATTACGTAATCCTTACCCTCTTCAAACAGTACATTGGCACGAAGAGCCAGAGTTACATGCCGATTAATTTCAAAATACTCTTTTGCATAAAAATTCTTAATCCGGAAGAAATTTTCCGCATACCGGATGCCCTCTTCCGTCAGCCAGACCATATTGTCTTCTTTTTCGTAATCCCGTCCCTCTATCAGGGTAGATACAAAAAAGTCGGTCAATTCATACAAATTAGACTGTACTCTCGGAGAACCCGCAATGACAAGCGGAGTCTGGGCACTGTCCAGTAATACGGAATCCGCTTCGTCAATAATGACATAATACAGTTCCCGCAAAAACCGTTCTTCCGCCGATGTCACCAGATTATTTAACAGATAATCAAAGCCAAAGGTTCCGTGAGTGGTATATACAATATCTGCCGCATAAACCTTTTTCTTGTCTTCATTGGAAAAATGTTCACTTTCAATGGCGCGGACACCGGCAGCCACCGAAAGTCCCATGAACCGGTAGACCTGTCCCATTTCTTCTGCATCTCGAAGAGCCAGATAGGAGTTGGTTGTCATCAACATGGTACTTTTTTCCGTCAGCGCATTCAGGTACAACGGCATGGTTGCCACCAGCGTTTTTCCTTCTCCCGTACCCATTTCCACCAGATTTCCCTGATGCATGGCAATCGCTGCCAGAATCTGTACGTTATACGGAAATTTACCCAGAACACGGCTGTCTGCCTCACAGATTGCCGCATAAGCCTCCGGAAGTAAATCATCCAACGTTTCTCCCAAAGCCAAACGCAGTTTGAATTTTGGCGTCAGCCCGGCTAATTCCTCATCCGATAACTCCGCCATCTGCTTTCTGTATTTTTTTACCCGTTTTAATTCTTTATTTAGTTTTTTCAGCGTTCTCTTCTGTCCCATGAATAACTTCCTGTATCACTACGGAGTGAAAATGAAATTTTGTCACGCCACCGTTAATCAGCTGTAACCGGTAGCTGTATGTTTTTAACGGGCAGCGGAATACCGTTTCTTTATCCCGGAGGGTAAGACTCCCTGCCTCCATTCCGTAACGGTCATAATACACCAGCCTGCCAAGACACGTTTCATTTGCTTCCGTATCAATATTTAGTGTAATCCGATATTCGCCTTCGCCATCAATGATTGGCAGCGTAGGTTCAATTCTTTGCGTTTGAAAATTTGTTTTGGAATACCATTGCTTGATAATCGTGCCCGGAGGCATCAACAGATTTTCAAACTCCACATCATCTTTTTTATGAAAGACAACTTTGGATCCATACAGATAGGTATCAGACGCATACTCGCTCCAATACACCGTCCACTTTTCGCCTAACATCAGCTTCCTGCCTTCCTGGAGAAATCCTCTTGTAAAATTTTTTCATATTGGTTTTTGAACCAGGCAACAATCGCTCCGGTTTCATCATTATGTCTTCCGTGGATTCCTTTGCCGTACACTTTCATGCCGCTTCCTTTTACGTGAGATAAAAGCGTCTGATATGCAGTAGAATCATAGTCATCTTCCAGCATATAAGACATAACAAACTTGGAATCTTTCCATTCTGCTGCATCCAGCTTGTTCCAAAACCGATCATTTAGCTGTTTAATTGACTCGCTGTCGGTGCCGCCGCTTACTTTCCAAAGCACATCCAGTGAAGTCGGGAATCCGCCCGGTCGGTGTAAGCGTTCATTTTGCGCCACATCTCCGATACTTGCCAGTGGTTTTCCAAGAATCATGGCATGGGGCAAAATATCACATCCGTAATATAACGCTCCGAAGGTTCCCATGGAAAGCCCGGATAAAATCACCTGCTCCGAGGTAAATCCCAGCTCTTTCATGCAATTTCGTATGATATCTGCCAATGCGGTTTCGTACTCGGGAGAACCCATGTAAAAGCTGCCGCCTTCCAGTCTTGGTTCTGCAATCAGCAAAAACGGACAACCCATTTTTCTCATCATGTAATAGCCTTCAAAGCCCTGCATGGTTTTAAAACCGGAAAAGTAAACAGCCAGTGGCGGCTTTAAGTCTCCCGGATCAAAATAATAAAATATTTCTTCCCGGTTGGAGGCCACATATCGTTGCCCTCCCGGTAAAAACGACCCGTGTCCCCGACGGCCGTGCCGGTCGTTTAATGCAATAATGCTGAGTTTTCCTTTTCCTTGTGCCAGGAGGGAAATAAAAATCGGACCTTGCGGCATCCGGTTGTCCACATGAACTACCCGGTCCAGCTCCTCTTCCGTAAAATACCATTGTTGCTGAATTTCAGAGGTCGACCCCTGCACAAACTGGGTTACCATCAGCGCGATTTTCACTTCCGGATCTTTTTTATATTCTAACCAAAGTTCAATATCCTGGCCTTGAAATACCGGAATATTGTTTCGCCAGTAAGCGATTTGGTTTAATTCTTCACCAAAGTCGCCTTCCACCGTTACACTATAGTTTCCGTCCCATCTGACACTACCGCCAAACCCTTGGGCAATAGCAACATTTTTTTGATTAAACTTCTCTCCGTACGGCTTGGAATAATAGTTTCTGGCCTCATTCAGTAAAAAGTCCTGTATCTTTTCCGAAGCAATCCGCTTTCCTTTTTTACGGGCATAAAACTCCTGCAATGTTTCATTCCATACTTCTTTATCCGTTACATAAAGGGTATGGGCCTTTGTCGCATTACACAGTGCCGTGAGCTCCTTCCCTTTCAGAGGACGATCCACAAATACTAAATCATATGTCAGCTTCGGTGCCATCGTGAATTCCTCTGAAAAAGTTAATTCCACATACTCCGGCAGCTGATACCTGTCTTTCCAGTTTTCAGTTCCCAGTTGTAATATCTGAATTTCTTCCGACAAAATCAATAACCTCTTTCCATTTATCAATTAAAACTGCAGTAGTATACTTTTTACTCAGTTCGTAGGAATACACCATAGCCTCATTCCAGTTTGCCAGGTTATCCAGGTAATATGCAATCATGCCGCCCAGCATGGCAATGTTCTTTACCACATAACCGTTGTTTCCGTCTTCAACGAACTGGGTTTCACGGTATACAATCTGCGGTATACCCATACTGATTCCCATGATTTTTAAATAAAGCTCACTGTTTTTTCTCATATCCACAATTAAACGCTGTTCCCGCACGCATTTACTAACGGACAGTTCATCTACACATTGCTCCACAAAAAAACGAACCGGTATATGCTCCTCACCATCCAGGAAGTTTTCTCTTACTGCTCCTGCTTTTTCCTCTCTTGCCCACTCTTCCGGACGGCCTGCTTTTATTAAGCATTTTCTGGTTTGAGCTAACAGTTGGTGCTTCTTTCCCGGATCAGCCAATCTGGTAAACAAATGCACCTGCGCATTTTCATTGGTAGGAAGATAGTCTCCCAAACACATGATAATAGATTCAAACCATTCCGAATCCATATCATCCACCGGCACCAGAATTTTTTGTACCGTCAGCTGCTGGCTGATTCCCAAGTCTACTCTGGAATCAAAGGGCGTAATATCCGTGATATTTTCCAGTGGCTTTTCTACCCGCCGCTGAATTCTCATCAGATTGTCCCTGGTATCGGTAATGATATAATCTGCCTCCTGAATCAAATGAATGATGTGCTCCATTTGATTTTTTATATCATATCTTTCCTCGAAGAAGGAAAGAATCATCTTTCTGCCTTTTAAGACACGTTCCAGCAAGTCTTTATGCAGATCATGAACTGCCACACAGAACATATCCTCCTCTGCGGTAAGCTCAAGGTAGGTCTGTAACACTTCTGATATGATCTGCTCCATACTTGCATACGAATTTGAAGAAAACTCTTTTGTATATTCTTTATCATTAAAAGATAATAAATAGGTTGGACATTTCGGATTTACTTCCACATGACCGTCATTTATGTAGTGACGGATTTTCCAGACGCCGGTATCCATTAAATAGTCCTGATATAACGGAATTTCATTTTCATACACAATGGTGCCGGAAACAAACCCTCTGTCATCGTAAATATTTTTACGTTGCAAAATACCGTCCTGATAAATATCCACCTGAATCGGATTACCGTCCTCTGCAAACTCTACCTGGGCATATTTCTTGCCATGCAGCATTGCAACCAAGGTAAACGGAGAATAAATAAATTCGATATGCTCCGGCCAGTTTAAGTTATGAATGGAAAACATTTTTATCTTTTTTCTTTTTATTTCCTGAATTGCATCAAAACAAGACCAGTATGGTGCACGGAAGGCACTCTGGCGATGCATAAAGTGACGAAGATTCGGCGCATAGCTAAGCAGCATAATCTGAAACGGGTGTACCTTACTTCGATGAAACAGCTGAATATGCTTTACTGTATCATCGAATTCGGTTTTCATACGACGTCGATACCAATACTGTTCGTTTTCGCTCCATTTATCCTGCTGATACCAGGCGGGAATAAAATATATCATAGCAATCTCTCCTAAATAAACGGCTTATAGCCTTCTAAGTGTCTGACTGCAATTATTTCTCTGATCAGACTGCAGATAATACCGGTTAACATCATTGCAGACGACGGTAACGCTGCAAGACCTTCTTTTAATTCTCCCTGCATTTGCAATACCAGCGGAAATGCAAGGCAAAAGGCCATCATGGTCGCACTGAAAAATGCAAGTCCTGTAATGGTGCGGGATAAATATTTTTTTGTATCTTTGCCCGCATGTATATTTTGAATGCTGTCTCCGGTTTTTAAAAATTGCTCCGTGGTTTCCTTAGGATTTAAGAACACTCTGGAAAAACCAATAGACAAAATGTACAGCCCGACAACATACATTGCAATGCCGAGGGGCTTGGTAAGTACCAGATTTTCTTCCCACCAAAGATATACCGGATGAGTGGCAAAAAACAGGCCAAACACCCCTAAAATCATTTGCATCAGCATAAATACCGCCATGGAAAACATGGCCGGCATAACACCGATTGGATTCATTTTAATGGCCAGATAATTTTTGTCTGCATAAATATTGTGAATGGAAACACGTTGCAACGGAATTCGTTTTTCGGAATTTTCCAAAATTGCCATCACTACAACAGACATGCCGATAAGCAATACTGCCATCAGCATCTCCTGCGTCTCATGTCCTTTTAAACCATTATAAAAGCTGTCAATCAGGTTAACCAAAATTATAGCGGACTGCCCGCCGATACCATATTTTTTGTTTCTGTCGCAGAGCCAGACAATAAGCATGGCGCCTGCCACCATTTCCACAGCTGCTATTAACTGCGCAGTCATCAGCATCTTTCCGCTTACTTTAAAATGCAGTTCTGCCGTTTGCCCCAATGCCATAAATACAGAAAGCAATAAAGCAAGGAACATGGTAAATCTGCCCATTTTCATTGGAGAGGTTCTTGCCTTTGCCTCAGAGCTCTTAAAGGCCATTATCATCTGTGTAATAATTCCGGCAATCATATGCGGAGAAATACCGAGAGCAAACAGAGAATACTGGTATCTGTCGCCACGGATAGCCTGCAACAGCATTTCTTCCGCAGAAATAACTTCTGCAGAATAGGCCGCCTCGTCAATCATAAACAGGGGTAGATTTTTACCGATAAGATAAATAACCAGTGTACCGATCAGAAAGAAAATTTTATTTAAAAGTAAATGTTCTTTTTTGGAAGTATTTTTCAATGTTTTATCCTGCCTTAACGTATTGTCCGTTAGAACGTAAATAAGTGACCACCTGATACCAAGTGGTCACTTATTATTTTACCATTATTATTACCCGGTTGTCTACAGAAAATTACTCTTCTTTATTTTCCGTAACCTTTTCCATGGCTTCTTTTTTTGCTTCTTTCTTCGCTTTATTCTTATCGTAAACAGTCTTACCTGTGATAGCTGCAATAATTGCAAGAATCCACCAATACCATACACGTCCTTCGCCACCGTTGCCGCTACGCTCCATAGATACTTCGCCGGCTAAAGGAACATCCTCATCTTCGATTTCGGTCAATTCTTCATCGTCTACAACGCCAAGAGGAACTTCTTCGTCTTCGATTTCGGTAAGTCCTTCTTCCGGTGTCTGACCCTGAGGAACTTCTTCATCTTCAATTTCAGTTAATTCCTCTGCGGTTTCACTTGCTGTTGCAGATTCACTTTCGGATGCGGTTTCGCTTTCGCTGGTTGATGTAGATGCTTCCGTAGACGCTGCTTCGCTAGCTGCGGTGCTTGCTTCTGCACTTGCGGACTCACTTGCTGCTACAGATGCAGATTCACTTGCCGCTGTAGATGCTGCGGTACTTGCTTCCGCACTTGCAGATGTAGAAGCTTCCGTGCTTGCCTGGTTGCTTGCTGTCTCACTTGCCTGAGCAGATGCGGACTCGCTTGCCTGGTTGCTCGCTGCTACGGATGCAGATTCACTTGCCGCAGCACTTGCTTCAGCGCTCGCAGACTCACTGGTTGTCTCACTTGCCGTTTCACTTGATGTATTACTTGCTGTTTCACTTGCCCGCTGACTCGATGTTGCACTTGCAGACACACTGTCTCGCTGGCTCATGGTTGCAGATTCTTCAGCGCTGGTCATACCTGCTTCAGATGCACTCTGGCTTGCAGATGTGCTTGCCTCAGTAGATGCTGCTGTACTTGTTTCAGCACTTGCAGATGCACTTGCTACGGTACTTGCTTCCGCACTTGCAGACTCACTTGCTGCAGTACTTGCTTCCGTGCTTGCAGATGTACTTGCCGCTACACTTGCAGATGTGCTGGCTACGGTGCTTGCCGCAGTAGACGCTTCAGTACTTGCAGACTCACTCGCTGCGGTGCTTGCTTCCGTACT
>JAZQJL010000100.1:0-8621 GCA_045541595.1 Lachnospiraceae bacterium
CAGTTGACGTTATCGGTCAGGGCCTGCCGCTCCTTATGCCAAAGGGCGCTAAGATGATTCAGACCATGCAGCGTTGGATCGAAGACTTAGAGGATAACGAGTGGGGTTACGTTCGTACCAAGACTCCGCTGATGGCAAAGAGCGACCTCTATAAGATTTCCGGTCACTGGGATCACTACAAAGACGGCATGTTCGTTATGGGTGAGGAAGAAAAGGATAAGGAAGTATTTGCTCTTCGTCCGATGACCTGTCCATTCCAGTACTATGTATATAAGGCAAGCCAGAAGTCCTATAAGGATTTGCCGATCCGCTACGGTGAAACTTCCACCTTATTCCGTAACGAGGAGTCCGGTGAAATGCACGGTTTAACAAGAGTTCGTCAGTTTACTATCTCCGAGGGTCACTTGATTGTACGTCCGGACCAGATGGTAGAAGAGTTTAAGAACTGTCTTGCTCTTGCCAAGCACTGCTTACAGACTCTGGGCGTGGAAGAAGATGTTACTTACCGTCTTTCCAAGTGGGATCCGGACAATTCCGAAAAGTATATCGGTTCTGCTGAAGTTTGGGAAGAAACACAGCAGCACATCCGTGACGTATTAACAGAGTTAGATATTAAGTTTGTAGAGGGCGTTGGCGAAGCCGCATTCTACGGACCAAAGGTAGATATCCAGGCAAAGAACGTGTATGGCAAGGAAGACACTATGATTACCATTCAGTGGGATGCATTACTTGCTGAGCAGTTTGATATGTACTATATCGATCAGAACGGTGATAAGGTTCGTCCGTATATCATTCACAGAACATCCATGGGTTGTTACGAAAGAACACTGGCATGGTTGACAGAAAAGTATGCCGGCTTATTCCCAACCTGGCTGTGTCCGGAGCAGGTTCGTGTGCTTCCTATTTCCGAGAAGTATGCTGACTATGCAGAAAAAGTACAGAAGGAATTAAAGAAGAACGGCGTTCTTGCTACCGTAGATAACCGTTCCGAAAAGATCGGTTACAGAATTCGTGCATCCAGATTAGACCGTGTTCCATATATGCTGGTAGTTGGTGAGAAGGAGCAGGCAGAGGGCGTTGTTTCCGTAAGAAGCCGTTTCCTCGGTGATGAAGGCCAGAAGCCTCTTCAGACCTTTATCGACGATATCTGCAAGGAAATCCGCACAAGAGAAATCCGCAAGATTGAAGTAACAGAAGAAAATAAGTAGTACGGAGTAAAAAGGCCGGCAGGATGGTATACTAGTTCTGCCGGCTTTCATATTATCTAAAAGGAAAAGAAGATTGAGATGAAAACAACGAACATGACCGAGGGTAATCCTTTTAAAACCATATTTTTCTTTGCGGTCCCCATGATAATTTCCAACCTGTTTCAGCAGCTGTACAATGTCATTGATACCCTGATTGTAGGTAACCGTCTGGGACAGGATGCCCTGGCGGCGGTGGGCAGTGCCAGCAGTATTACTGCGGTGTTTGTGCAGCTGGCCACCGGCCTGGCATTGGGAGGCTCCATTGTGATTTCCCAGTACTTTGGGGCGGGAAAGTCAGATAAAATACGACTTTGTGCCACTACCTCGGCTTGCTTTTCTACAGCAGTAGGATTGGTGGCCACCATAATCATGTGGATTTGTGCGGAGCCGTTACTTATCTATGTGAATACACCGTTGGATATTGTTCCTTTGGGTGTGGATTATCTGCGGTTTTATTTTTTAGGAAGTGTGCCGATTTTCTTGTATAATGCGTTGAGCAGTGTGTATACTGCGTTGGGCAATTCTAAGACACCGCTTAAGTTTTTAATTATTTCTTCTGTGATAAATGTGGTGTTGGATTTGTTTTTTATTGTGAACCTGCACTGGGGCGTGGCAGGTGCTGCAATGGCAACGGCAATATCCCAAATGGTGGCCATGGGAATGGCGCTAATGGATATGCCGAGGCTTTTGGCGGTGTTTCCGAAACCGGTTGTTGGGAATTTGGGTGGTATCGGAAGAATTGCTGCTTTTTTTGATGGAAGGCTGTTGCTCACCATGCTTCGCTTTGCATTGCCGTCAGCTATCCAGCAGTCCATAGTTTCTGTAGGCTCTGTGGTAGTGCAGGCCACCATTAACAGCTTTGGCTCTGCGGTAATGGCGGGAACCGCGGCGGCCTCCAAGGTCATTAATTTGGCCATTGCCATTCCGGTAAATTATGCCAATGCCTATTCTGCCTTTGTAGGTCAGAACATGGGAGCTAAAAAAGTGGAAAGAATCCGCCCGGGGCTTTGGTCTTCCATTCTTTGCTGCGGAGCGGTTTCTTTGGGAATGACGCTTCTGTTTGAATTTTTTGCAGAACCGGTGATACGCCTGTTTTTATCGGACGCAGAAACGGACACGGCGCGGGCCTTGGAAGTGGGAGCAGAGTATATCCGGGTGGTAGGTGCCTGCCTGGTGGTGTTTTCCGCATTTATGCTGATAAAAGCTACCTTTAAGGGAAGCGGTGACATGAGCTGGTTTATTTTAACCACGCTGCTAAGCTTTTTTATCCGGTTGGTTGTTACCGTTGGATTTGCCGGTACCTTTGGCGTAGATGTAATCTGGTGGGGCTTTAACCTTGGATGGATTATTTCCCTGCTGCTTTCCATTGCACGTTATGTACAGGGCGGCTGGAAAAAGAAAGCACTGAAAGCGTAAGAAGTATAGACAAGAGATACCGATTTTGATAAAATGAACGATAAAGGTAGGAGAAAATCCTGCAAAGAAAGGAAGAAGGTTATGTACGATAAGTGGTCATTGGAGGTTTTATACTCCGGATTTGAAGATGAAAAGTTTTTAGCAGATGTTGCAGCAGTAGATGAGAAGATTGCGGCATATCAGGCATTTGCAGAATGTCTTGGTAGTGAGGGTGAAAGAGAAACCGTAAAGAAAGCACTGCTCATGGACGAAGAGTTTGAGGAACTGGTGGGCAATCTATTCAGTTTCTGTTCCCTGCGCCAGTCGGTGGACACTTCTGACACAGACAGCGTTTCCTACATGGGCCGTCTCATGCAGAAGATGGGTGATGTAACAAAGGCATCCACCATGATTGAGAAATATATTGCAAAAATTGAAAACATAGATGAGGTGATCGGCGATGATGAGCTGTTGTCAGCGTACAGCGACCGTCTTCACAGAATTCAGAAGAATGCAAAATATATGCTTTCGGAGGATGTGGAAGAGGCGCTGGCACGCATGGATGTTTCCGGTGGTTCCGCCTGGAGTGATTTGCAGGGCTTTTTAACCTCTTCCGTAGAAGTGGACTACAATGGCGAAAAAACAACACTTTCTGCCATCCGCAACAAAGCTTACGATGCAGATGCCACCGTTCGTAAGGAAGCGTATGAAGCAGAACTGAAGGCATATGATAAGATTAAGGATTCCATTGCCTACTCCTTAAACAGCATCAAGATGCAGGATATTACTGTGTCTAAGATGCGTGGCTACGCGTCTCCGTTAGATAAGGTGTTGTACCGTTCCAGAATGGAACGTGCCACCCTGGAGGCACTTTTAGAAGCAATGAAGGAATATATGCCGAATTTCCATGGTTATCTTCGCGCTAAGGCAGAGGCTCTCGGTCACAAGAACGGCCTTCCTTGGTATGACTTGTTCGCACCGATGGGCAACAACACAAAGAAATATACTGTGGAAGAATCCAAGGCTTATTTAATGAATGTGTTTGAAAAGTTCAATCCTCATATGGCGGAAATTATTGATCGTGCCTATGAAGAGAATTGGATTGATTTCTTCCCAAGAAACGGCAAGGTAGGTGGTGCATTCTGCGCTTCCCTGGATGCCAAGAAGCAGTTCCGTGTGCTGACCAATTTTGACGGTTCCTTCAGTGACGTGGTAACCTTAGCCCATGAGCTTGGTCACGGCTATCACGATTTCATGATTTTTGATAACCGCCCGTTAAATACCGGATATTCCATGCCGGTGGCAGAAACCGCATCCACCTTTAACGAAAATGTGGTAACCAACTACGCCATTGACCATGCTTCCTCCGATGATGAAAAGTTATCCCTGCTGGAAGGCCAGTTAAGTGATGTCACCCAAATTATCTGTGATATTTATTCCAGATTTTTATTTGAATCCAAGGTAGTAGAGAACAGAGCCCAGAACTTTATGTTTGCGGATGAGCTTTGCAAGATTATGCTGGAGGCCCAGAAGGAAGCCTACGGCGACGGTCTGGATCATGAAGTGCTGCATCCGTATATGTGGGCATGTAAGAGCCACTACTATAGCGCTGGTCTTGGCTTCTACAACTTCCCATACGCCTTTGGCGGTCTCTTTGCCAGAGGCTTATACGAAAAGTATAAGCAGGAGGGTCCGGCATTCCTGGAAAAGTACAACTACATGTTAAAGGAAACACCGGTCAGAAGCGTGGAAGACGTGGCTAAGATTTGTGATATCGACTTAACCAAGAAGGAATTCTGGCTTATGAGCCTGCATTCCTATGATGAAGCTATTGCGGAGTTTAAGAGACTGGCAAAGAAGGATTAATTTTCGCAGATTTTTCTTCTCACTCAGCCACTTTTCACGGGGACTTGCTGCGGGTAGCGGACCTTTTCGTGTTTCATGGCTGTCCGGTCCGGGTTACTAAAACTCGGTGGCGGTGTGTGAGTTGGTATGGATTCTAAATTTGGCAGGGGCAAAGCATCCTGCGGATGTAATCAAAAAAAGTACATCGGGTGCGCTTAGGCAAGCGAGCTTGCCAGTCGCACCCGATGTGCTTTTTTTCATACGCTTGCGCGCCTCTTTGCCCTCTGTCAAATGCTAAGACTGTGGACACACCCGCACCTCAAACAGTTAGCTAACCCGGACCGGACAGCCATCGATAAAAGTCCGCTTGCTCTCAGAGTCGCCGGAAAAGTGCTGAACGTGCAGAAGAAAAATGTGAAAGGTTATGTTATAATAATTTTGAGGTGAGAAAAATGCAAAAGATTTATATAAATAAAATTAGATGCAAAAAATGCTATGAGGTTATAGAAAGCACACATGGGCACGATTTCAGATTTTGTAAATGTGGTGCTGTTGCGGTTGACGGTGGAAAAGGTTATTTGAGACGTGTCGGAAAAAGTGAAGATTGGGAAGAATTGAGTGAATACGAAGTTTGTTGATGTATATGCTACTGAAGGATTTTGAATTATCACTATGATAGTGATAATAAAAGCAGCCCCTACAATAGGTAGGGGCTGAAATAATTTGATTTTACTTCCCAATAAACTTCTTAATTGCTTCAAAGCTTTCCGGGCTGATGACATGCTCCATCTTGCAGGCATCTTCCAGGGCGGTTTCTTCGCTGACACCAATGCGCATAAGCCAGGAAGAAATGAGCTCGTGGCGTTCGAAAATCATTTCAGCAATTTGGCGGCCGGAGTCGGTTAAGAAAATGAAGCCGGCATCGGAAACGGTGATGTGCTGATTTTCTCTTAAGTTTTTCATGGCAATACTGACACTGGATTTTTTAAAGCCCAGTTCGTTGGCAATATCTACGGAACGAACCACCGGAAGCCTTTTGCTCAGCATCAGTATGGTTTCTAAATAATTCTCAGCAGATTCGTTTATATTCATTCTAATTCTCCTTGTTGACAATGTAACCCCAATAGTTTCAATCATTTCATTCAGTATAGCATAGTCCGTAAAAAAATTCAAATCATATAGTGAGAAATTTTCCCGGAATAAATTTAGCAAAATTTTCATAAAAATAGGTTGACAAAACAAGGTAATTGTATTAAACTCTACTCGGTAGTTAGCAATGCCTAACTTTAGTAAGGAGATGATTCATATGACATTAGTTGATGCAACTATTGGAAAAGAGTATATTATTAAAGATATTGCAACAGACGATGAAGAATTAAATTCCTTCTTATTCTCTCTGGGCTGCTACAGTGGAGAGCCAATCACCGTGGTTTCCAGAAAGAAAAGAAATTGTACGGTTTCCATTAAGGATGCCCGTTACAATATCGATAATGATTTAGCTGCGGCTATTTCAATATAATCATCGGTATAAAATAGTGACATAGTTCACTATTTTTTATGGCGAATAGTTAGTTGAAGCTAACAGAAGTTATTAGAGACAACAATATGTTAGTATGGGAAATTAAGAACAAATCAGGAGGATTTTTATGAGAATTGCGTTAACGGGTAATCCAAACAGTGGTAAAACTACCATGTACAATGCGCTGACCGGACGTATTGAGCGTGTCGGCAACTGGGCAGGTGTTACGGTAGAAAAGAAAGAAAGCCCAATCAAGAAAAGCTTTTATGAGGGAGCAGAGGAGTTAATCGCGGTAGATTTACCGGGTGCGTATTCCATGTCTCCGTTTACTTCCGAGGAAAGCATCACCAGTGGCTATGTAAAGAACGAGAAGCCGGATGTTATCATTAACATCGTGGATGCTACCAATTTAAGCAGAAGCTTATTCTTCACAACCCAGCTGTTAGAGCTTGGTATTCCGGTGGTAGTGGCTCTCAATAAGAGCGACATCAACGAGAAGAAGGATACTCAGATTGACGAAAACAAGCTTTCCGAAAAGCTGGGCTGTCCGGTGATTGAAACGGTTTCTATCTCCGGTGGCGACAATGGATTAAAGGCAGTGATTAAGGCTGCGGTAGAGCAGGCAGGCAAGGGCCAGAAGGCTCCTTACAATCAGGCAGTCATCGATTTAACCGATAAGGCATCGGTAGAAGCAGAAGACAGAAAGCGTTTCGCTTTTGTAAATAAAATCGTAGGCGAAGTAGAAAAGAGAAAGGTTCTCACCAAGGAAAAGAACTTTGGCGATAAGATTGATGCGGTTGTGGCGCATCCGATTCTCGGTATCGGTGTGTTTGCGGTTGTTATGTGGGCAGTATTCTATATTTCCCAGGCAACCGTCGGTACCTGGATTGCAGACTGGCTGGTAGGCATTCTGGAAGGCTTCCAGGGATGGGTAGCAGGTCTGGTGGAGGGTGCAAATCCGTTCTTACAGTCTCTGCTGGTTGACGGCATTATCGGCGGTGTTATTGCCGTAGTAGGCTTCCTTCCGCTGGTAATGGTAATGTATTTCTTAATTGCTTTACTGGAAGACTGCGGTTACATGGCACGTGCAACGGTGGTGCTTGACCCAATCTTTAAGCGGGTAGGTCTTTCCGGTAAGTCCGTGATTCCTATGGTAATCGGTATCGGTTGTTCCATTCCGGGAGTTATGGCATGTCGTGCCATCCGTGGGGAGAGAGAACGCAGGGCAACCGCGATGCTCACTCCGTTTATGCCATGTGGTGCAAAGCTTCCGGTTATCGCCCTGTTTGCAGGTGCTTTTTTCGGAAACGCGGCCTGGGTAACCTACCTCATGTATATGGTTGGTATTCTGTTAATTTTAGTCGGTGCGTTACTGGTTAAGAAGATTACCGGCTATAAGTTCAGAAAGTCCTTCTTCATTATCGAGCTTCCGGAATATAAGGCTCCAAGCTTTGTAAGAGCGCTGGTTTCCATGCTCGACAGAGGTAAGGCATACATCATCAAGGCCGGTACTATCATCCTTGTTTGTAACGCAGTGGTGCAGATTATGCAGAGCTTCAACTGGAGCTTACAGCTGGTAGAAGAGGGTGCAGAAAACACTTCCATTCTGGCAACCATTGCTTCTCCGATTGCGTACATACTGGTTCCTATCGCGGGCGTAGCTGCATGGCAGCTGGCAGCAGCGGCAGTGACCGGATTCATTGCAAAGGAAAACGTAGTAGGTACTTTAGCAGTATGTTACGGTTTATCCGCAGTAATTGATACGGAAGAACTGGCATTAGTTGGTGAAGGTAATGTGGTGGCAGATGCTTTGGCAATTACTAAGGTTGCTGCCCTTGCATACTTAATGTTCAACCTTTACACACCGCCTTGCTTTGCGGCTCTCGGTGCCATGAACTCCGAAATGCAGAGTAAGAAGTGGCTGTTTGGAGGTATTGCATTACAGCTTGGTACCGGCTTTACCGTAGCGTTCCTGGTATATCAAATTGGTACCCTGATTACTAATCTGGCTGCCGGAAAGGGATTTGTTTTTGGCGCAGGCTTCTTACCGGGTCTGATTGCAGTGCTTGTAATGTTGCTTATCCTGGTACTGGTAATCAATAATACGGAAAAGAAATTTAAGGAAGAATACAAGTTAAGTAAGTAAAAGGAGTTAAATTCTCTGCCCGCATGCGGGCGGATATTTTCCTCCGGAAAACGAGGAGAATTACATGACGCTGACAGATATTTTGATAATTGTTCTTGTACTCGCTGTCATTGGTGCTGCGGCATATTATATCCGTAAGGAGAAAACGCAGGGACGCTGTGTAGGCTGTCCGTATGCGAAGGAGTGTGCGGCAAAGAAAGCGGGACAAAACTGCGGAAGTGGAAATAAAACTGCCGGAATGAAATAAGTTAGTAATCCTTTTGTGTTATAGATAATAGTGTGCTTCTTTGAAAAAAGACCGTGAACGCGGTCTTTTTTCTTTTAATTTTACTGGACTAATTGCCGGATTTCGGATAAGATAGTAATAGGGGAACACAAGTGATTGGAGGAAATGCAATGAATCTTGAGAAAAAGACAATTATGATAGTAGATGATGACGCAGTGGTTCTGAAAATGGCCGAATTGAGCC
>JAZQJL010000101.1:0-5580 GCA_045541595.1 Lachnospiraceae bacterium
AGTGGGTATGTTGATCTGCTGTTATCATATGGTATTACCTTTCTTAAACGAATGTCATATAGATGGTTCTACAAAAGTAGAAATGTTTGTTTATTACTCCTCTAACAGTGTAAGGGGGGAAATGTCCGGCGTGGCCATCATGGAGTAGTTGGTGTAATATACCACAAATCCAGGTTTGCCGCCGGCGGGTTTCTTTACATGTTTTTTCTCGATATAGTCGATTTCTACTTTGTCGTTGTCCCGGCCCTTGGAATAATAGGCGGCCAGAGCAGCGGCTTCCTCATAGGCCCGGTCAGGAATGTCTTCGGTAGAAATACCACCTGTTTTTAAAATGACGTGGGAGCCGGGAATTCCCTTGGCGTGGAACCACCAGTCGGCACCGGTGGCAAACTGGAAGGTCAGCTCGTCATTTTGAAGGTTATTTTTTCCTACATACAGATGATAGCCGTCGGAGGAAAGATAGTGGAGCGGAGTGTTGCTAAGCTTTACCTTCTGCGGCTTCTTTTTGGCGTTTTTATCAATATGGCGGCGGAGATAGCCGCTTTCGATTAACTCTTCCTTGATGGCGTTTAAATCGTCCTCAGTCAGGGCTAAATCCAGGGAAAGGCGGACACTTTCCATGTAGTCCAGCGCTTCCTTTGTTTCCTGAATATAGACGGAGAGTGCCTCGTGGGTTCTCTTCAGCTTGTTATACTTTTCAAAATATTTTTTGGCATTTTCCATCGGAGTTAAGGTTTCATCCAACGGAATGGTAATGTCTTCGTTGGTGTAATAATTTAACGCCTGCATAGACTTTGCCCCCGGTTCCACGCCATAACCGTAGGCTGTGATGAGTTCACCATATACTTTATAAGTTTCCCGTTTTTCCGTATCCTTTAACTGCTTGGTCTGCAGGTCATATTTCTTTGCCTCACGCTCGATGGCAGTAGCTACAATGCGGCGCAAGTCTGCAGATTTCTGGCGGATGCGGGTGATTTGGTTTTTCTTTGCGTAGTAGTCTTCCAAAACAGAAGAAATGCTGTCGTATTGTTTGATTTCCATTGTTTCGGAAGGATGGTCCTCATAGCAGGAGAGGGGAACGGCGGAAAACTCCACAGGGGCGTCGTCTTTGAATACGATGCATGGGGAAAAATTGCCCTCTTTGATGCTTTCCGTAAATCGCTCCAGTACCTTGAAAAGATGGATGCCAAAGTCTTCCGAGAGGGTATTGGCAGACTGGTCAGAGGAGAGTCCGGACCGGTGGCAAAGTTCCTCTGCCATCACCGGACTGATGCCGGTAAGGCCGGTGTATAACGCCTTGGAAAGTGGAAGCGGCTTTTCCAGCACAAACTGACGGAACTCTTCCAAAGTCAGGGTCAGCGGATTTGCCTTTTCCACGGTTTGCGGAAGAAAATAGCTGCGTCCCGGTAAAACCTCTCTTACGGAGCTGACAAAGCCGGAGATGTGTTTGATACTGTCCACAATGATGTAGTTTTCGTCGCACAAAATAATGTTGCTGTGCTTGCCCATAATTTCAATAATCAGATGCTTGACTGTTAAGTCACCAAGCTCATCCAGATGCTCGATTTTAATGTCCAGACTGCGTTCCAGCCCCGGCTGGGTAACGGAAATGATACGGGCACTGTTAAAATGCTTGCGCAGCAGCATGCAAAAGTTAGGTGCTGTCAATGGGTTTTGCTTGGTGCTTTCTGTCAGGTACACCAGCGGAAGGGAAGCATCCGCTGATAAAAATAATTTATAAATGTCGTATTGCTTGATGGTAAGGATAAGTTCGTCCTTCTCCGGCTGGGCAACCTTTTGGATGCGGCCGCCGGCAAGCGTGTCATTTAATTCCTTAGCAAGATTTGCAATGGTAATACCGTCAAATGCCATGATTGTAGTTCCTTTACTTGTGTTTTGCTTATACATTATTTGAGGGCGTAGCCTCACAAATCAATGATTTGCTCGGTCGCTTCGCTCCTTCTGCCCATTAAAAAAATAATTTTATACAAGACGAGCTTGTTAAAATTATTTTTTGATGTCCAGACTCCGCCCTTTTCGAACATTATACTTGTTTTTTTTGCAAGGCGCAAGGGAATAGGTAAAGTTATTTTATAATCAATTTTTCTCTATCCTTCTGCCTTTTGACATGATATGATGAGTACAGTCAGAAGCGCGGATGATGAAAATCAATGTGAGAAGAGTAAGGAGAAAACAGATATGACAAGAGATTTATTTATAAAACGAATGCTTTCTACAGGAGTAGACATAACGCCGATGGGACAAAGTGCCGATGAATTGTCTCCGGAGGAATTTGCACCGCTTGCGGAGCGTTTTTTTGCGGATATTCTGGAAATTAGCAAAGCGGACATTTCCGGGACAGAAGGTTATGGTGAATTTAACGAGGAGAACCGGACGGAAAATGCCACGTTGCATCAATTTTTAACAGAAGAGTTTTCGGAGAACCGGGAGGGATACTGGAAAAATTGGACCCGGATGTTTGAAACCACAATGCTGTCCAAAGAATTTTTCGATAAGTACTATAACAAGATGTTAGAGTATGCGCCTTATTGTGAGGGCAGACGCTACCTGGTAAACAATAATACCTTTTTTTGCAATATGATTGTGAAAGAAGACGGCAGTGTGGGCTTCCCGGACTGGAGCCGCTCCGGCGTGTGTGATTTCCTTCTGGATTTTGCCATTATGGATTTAAACAAGCCGTATTTGCTGATTCCGGAGAAACTGTATGAGTATTTTAAAAAGAATGGCATCGAGGCGGAGCATTTTCAGGAAAGATTCTTATGCATGGCATATTATAAGGGAATTGCCACACTGATGTGGCATGCGTCTATTGATGATGAAGAGTCCTGCAGGTCTATCATGAAATCAATGTCAGAGCTGGAAGAGAGAATTTGGGCAATCAGGTAATGAAACTTTTGAGCATTGCAGATGGCCGGGAATGGAGTACAATATGAAATACGAAAACGGGAAAGATATATTGCCGGAAGCACTATTGAAAGAGGTGCAGAAGTATGCGGGCGGAAAGCTTATTTATATTCCGGTGGGAAACGAAAATAAAAGCTGGGGAGAGGTGTCCGGCTACCGGCAGAAGCTGCTAAAGCGGAATGTGCTGATTGCAAACAAATATAGAGCGGGGGCAACCTTATCGGAACTGGCAGAGGAGTATTTTCTGTCCCTGGATTCCATAAAAAAGATTGTGTATGGCAAAAAGGAAAAGAAACTTTCCTTTGAACCGTCCGTGGAATCTGCAGTACATTATGCCAATGCAGGTCTGTTGGAAGAATGGCTGACGCTGTATTTTGAACTTTTTCAACACGGGTATGAGTTTGTGGCTGAAGAAGTTGTCTGCTGCGGAGTCAGAAAGGTGCCGTTAAGACTGGTGGAATCTGTGACGGCAGAAGAGAGCATTTTTTCAGAGGAACCGCTGATTTTGTCTTTTCGGGACGGAAAATTTCTGGTAGACTGCCAGAGAGAATTGTATGCCGGACTGATGCAGCAGAAAGCCAACGCGTATCCTTCGCTGATTATGGTCAGAAAAGAAGAATACCGGCAGTTTGAGCGGCAATTCGAAAGATATTTTGTTGTAGTAAATTGAAAATTCAGGCACCGGTTTGACTATTAAGGACAGACCGGTGCTTTTTTTCGCCCTCCCATCTTCCCCATCTTCCCCAGCTTTCCTGTTTTAAAACAATTCTTTTGAATTTGAAATCCTTGACATTCGGAAGGAGAAAGAATATACTAATTTTTACGGATTAAATTGTACAAACTAATGAAGTTTCCAAAATAGAAAGGAGTCGTAACATGACAAAAATTGATATTATCTCCGGATTTTTAGGAGCAGGAAAAACAACCCTTATTAAGAAGCTTTTGGATGGCGCTTTCAAGGGCGAAAAGGTAGTTTTAATTGAAAACGAATTTGGTGAAATCGGTATCGACGGCGGTTTTTTAAAGGATGCCGGCGTAGAAATTACAGAAATGAATTCCGGTTGCATCTGCTGTTCTTTGGTGGGTGATTTCGGCAAGGCGTTAAAGGAAGTGGTAGACCGCTTTGCCCCGGACCGTATTATTATTGAGCCATCCGGCGTAGGTAAGCTGTCCGACGTTATCAAGGCAGTGCAGGATGTGCAGGAGGAACTGGGCGGTGCAAAGCTTAATTCCTTCAGCGCCGTAGTGGATGCGTCCAAGGCAAAGATTTACATGAAGAATTTCGGTGAATTTTTCAACAACCAGGTAGAAAGCGCAAAAACCATTATTTTAAGCCGTACCCAGAATGTAAAGGAAGAAAAGTTAGAGCAGGTTGTAGCTTTGCTGAAGGAACATAATGCGGAGGCTGCCATCATTACAACTCCATGGGATGAACTGGATGCTGCTCTCGTTCTTTCTGCTATGGAAAAGAAGACAAGCTTTGAAGCTGAAATGTTAGAAGAGATGAAGCATCATCACCACGAGCATCATCATCACGGCCATGAAGAAGGAGAGTGCTGCTGCGGTCATCATCATGACCATGAGGAGCATGAGCATCATCATCACGATCACGAAGAAGGGGAGTGCTGTTGCGGTCATCATCATGACCATGAGGAACACGAGCATCATCATGAACACCATCATGAGCATCACCATGAACACGGTGAAGACTGTACCTGCGGTTGCCACGACCATGATCATGAGCATCATCACCATCATCATGCGGATGAGGTATTTACCAGCTGGGGTAAAGAAACTCCGCACAAATATACCAAGGATGAAATCGAGGTAGTGCTTCAGAAGCTGGCGGAAACCACGGAGTTTGGTACCATCTTACGTGCCAAGGGTATGGTGGACGGCGTAGACGGCCACTGGATTTACTTTGACCTTGTTCCGGGTGAATATGAGGTGAGAGAAGGTCAGGCAGACTATACCGGTAAGCTTTGCGTCATCGGGACGGACTTAAAGGAAGAGGCACTGGCAGAGGCATTCCACTGCTAAACCGCAAACAAGGAGAATTAACATGAAGGCAACACCTGTGTACCTGATTACAGGTTTTTTGGATAGTGGTAAAACCACATTTTTACGTGATACCCTGCAGGACAGTGAGTTCCTGGACGGGGATGAGAAAACGGTTTTAATTCTTTGTGAAGAAGGCGAAGAAGAATATGATATGGACATTCTTGCAAGTAAGAATGTAACCGTACTTTCCGTCGATGAGGAAGAGGACTTAAATCCCCGCTTCCTGATGGATATTAAAAAAACACATAAGCCGGAAAAGGTAATGATTGAGTTTAACGGCACCTGGAGCGTATCAAAGCTTTTGGAAAACGGTTTTCCAAGTGGTTGGGAACTGGCTCAGACAATTACAACCATTGACGCTACAACCTTTGAATCTTACATGAGCAATATGCGACAGATGATGATGGAGCAGATCGGCTACACGGAACTGGTTATTTTTAACCGTTGTACTGCAACCACCAAGAAGAATTCTTTCCGTAAGTCAGTGAAGACGTTTAACCGCCGTGCCCAGGTGGTTTACGAGGCATTGGACGGTGAGGACGGTGTGGAAGATGAAATCGAGCTTCCGTACAACATAGAGGCACCAATTATCGA
>JAZQJL010000102.1:0-9047 GCA_045541595.1 Lachnospiraceae bacterium
TTCGAAGCTCAGAAGGCCTACGGAGCTGCTTTGCTGGAAGACAGTAAAAACGGAATCCGTCAGGGAGAAGGAAACTACCAGTTTAATCTGTACAATCTGTTTGCATATCATAATTTTGGCGTGATGGAGCCAAACCGTGCCTCTGCGTTTTTTGTATCGAATGGTGACATTACGATGGCAGGACAAACAACGGAAAGACCGCAGGGAACAGGCCAGACAACGGACATAAACCGGGAAACAGTAGTTCAGACAACGGGAGAACCGTTGGAGGATGCCTGGGAGGTTACCTATTCTCAGAAAGAAAACTTATCATCCGGAACCTATCAGCTTCATAATTATGTTGCCCAAAAGCTGGACAACGGATATTATCGCTTTCAGATTGAATATACGGCACCGAAGGGGATGTATATTTCGGCATTTAATCCGCCAAGCGGAGATTTATATATGTATACTTCGTTTCCGGTGACAACGGCAGAAAGAAGCCGGATAACCTTTGACGTCAAGGAAGAGCATCTTGAGGAAAAGGAAGAATTGACAGTTAAGTTTTATTTTCCAAACGACGAACATTTTTATTTGTTCACGAATTGGACGAGGCAAATAAATAGAAAGTAAACAGAAGGAGCTATTGCAGCAGCAGGTAGAATAATCTGCAGCGCAATAGCTTCTTTTTTATTACAAAATTAATTTTTCACATTACGCTCTTGACACCACCACTGTACTATGGTAGTATACTAACTGTATTAAGAGTGTTAGTACACTTGTCATACAGGGCAGACAGAAATAAAAATGATTCACACATAACCTTACCTGAAAGGAGGAATTCTGTGATAACGTTGGATTATGCGGACCGGCGTCCGATTTATGAACAGGTCGTAGACAAAATGAAAGACCTGATTCTGCTTGGAGTTCTGGAAACCGACAGCCAGCTGCCAAGCGTACGGGAACTGGCCATGGACTTGTCCATTAACCCAAACACGGTGCAGCGTGCCTATGCGGAGCTGGAGCGCCAGGGTGTCATCTATTGCGTGAAAGGACGGGGAAATTTTGTGGCAGGTATCAGTACATTAAAGGACAGACATAAGGAAGAAATGAAATCCCAGCTTTTGGAGCTTGTGAAAATGGCGAAGAAGGCAGATATTGCGGAGAGCGACTTCGTAGAACTTGTGAAATTATATTATTCAGAAAGGAACGATTAGTATGATAGAGGCAAAAAACATCAGCAAATCCTTTTCGGATATTTTGGCTGTGGATAATGTTTCCGTAACTATCCGCGAAGGCTCGGTGTTTGGTATGATTGGCACCAACGGCGCAGGTAAAAGTACGTTTCTTCGTATGGCAGCAGGTGTGCTTCGGCCGGACAGCGGAACGATTACGTTAGATGATATGCCGGTATATGAAAATCCGGCGGCAAAGCAGGAATTCTTTTATATTTCCGATGACCAGTATTTCTTTGCCAACACAACACCAAGAGAATTGATGCGTTATTATTCTGTGGTGTATCCAAAATTTGATAAAGAGCGTATGAGCAGGATGCTTGTACAGTTTAATCTGGAAGAAAAGAGAAAGGTGGCAACCTTCTCCAAGGGTATGAAAAAGCAGTTGTCTGTTATTTGCGGCATTTGCGCAGGTACCAAGTACTTATTCTGCGACGAAACCTTTGACGGCCTTGATCCGGTAATGCGTCAGGCGGTAAAAAGTATCTTCGCAAAGGAAATCGAAGAAAGAGGCTTAACTCCTGTGATAGCTTCCCACAACCTGCGGGAATTGGAGGACATCTGCGATCACGTGGGCTTATTACATCGCGGAGGTGTGTTGTTATCCAAAGACTTGGAAGATATGAAGGTAAATATCCACAAGGTGCAGTGTGCGTTTAAGGCAGACAGCAACATTGAGGAAGTATTGCAGAACATCGATGTAATTAAGAAAGAAACCCGAGGCTCTTTGTATACCATTACAGCCCGGGGTAATTCCGATGAAATTAGGAATCAGATTCAGACGGCAGGGCCGATTTTTCTGGAAATGTTGCCGCTTAGTCTGGAAGAAATATTTATTAGTGAAACGGAGGTGGCAGGCTATGACATCAAAAAACTCATTTTTTAACCTGTTAAAAGAAGATCTCCACAGAAGATTGTGGACATTGATTCTTTCCTCTTTAGTATTTTTTGCAACCTTTATTATTGCTTTCACCATGATTCTTCAGAATTATGTAAGCCGCTATGATGGCGGAAATTTCGGATATACGCAGGAACAGATGATAGAGCGCATCTCACAGAATCTGTGTCAGGATTTTTACGGTTTTTATCCTTGGTTTGCGCTGGTGGCAGTAGTGGGAGCCATTATCTGCGCCATGAATGGTTTTGCTTATTTGCATTCCAGAAAGCAGATGGATTTTTATCACAGTCTGCCGGTAAAGAGAGAAAAGCTCTTTGCGGTACGTTTTGTAAACGGTATTATGATCTATGCGTTGCCGTATCTGGCAGGTTTACTGTACAGCTATGTGCTCTGTGCAATTTACGGCGTTATGACCTGGGATATCTTCTTTAGCAGCCTGTTCTTTTTTGTACTGCATCTGATGAGTTTTCTCATTATGTATCTGGGTACAATTCTGGCCATGATGCTGACGGGCAAGATGGTAATTGCATTTTTCGGTACCTGTGTCATTAATTTATATGCACCGGCAGTATATGCGCTGTTTATTTACTTAAAAGAAATCTTTTTTGTTACCAGCTACAGCAACTATACGGATTTGATGGATGCCCTTCAGATTACCCGGTGGCTTAGCCCGGGAGGATATATCCTAAGCCTGTTTTATAAAATGGAAAGCGGAGAAGGAACTTTCTGGCTGGAGTTTTTGGCATTCCTCGTAGTGGCTGCAGCATTGACTGCTCTTAATCTCTGGCTTTACAAAAAACGTGCCAGCGAAAAGGCAGACACTGCCATGAGCTTTAAAATTACGGAACCGGTGATCCGCATTATGATTTCTGTTCCGGTAGGTATTTTAGTTGGCCTGATGTTTTACTTTATCCAATATGATTTTGGTGGTGGAGCATCCATATTCTGGCTGATTTTTGGCGGACTTTTGGGTGGCTTTGTCTGCCACGGTGTGATTGAGGCACTGTACAACGGCGACATTAAAAAATGTCTGTCCCACAAGTGGCAGATGCTGGCAACCATGATACTTGCGGCGGTTGTTCCGCTGGCATTTTTGTATGATGTCTTTGGCTATGACTCATATCTTCCAAAGAAAAGCGCAATTGCCAATATGGCGATTTCCAGCAGTGAGCTTCGGTTTGGCGGTTCTTATTATGACGAAGAGGGCTGGATATCTCCGGAAGACTATGCTCTGGAAAATATGGAGGTAACGGATATCGATGCCATGTATGAACTGGCGGAAATCCTTTCTGAAGAAGCAGGCCAAAACCGTGGTGACAGATTTTTCGGATATAACCGGGGCTGGGCATCGGATATATACTATGCCGGCGGTGCGGAAAAGAGCTATTATACGGAGTTTACCATCCGCTACAGATTGCGTAACGGCTCCGAAGTAACCCGCCAGTATGAATATAATTATTACGCAGTGCAGGATATTCTGGAGCGCATTTATAACAATGACCAGTATAAGCGGGCGGCGCATCCGGTATTTAGTTTAATTGAGAACGGTTTGAAGCCAAAGTCTTTGGAGTGCTATACGCCGGTGACCGGAGTTTATGTCATGCTTGATAAAAACGTGGAAACCATTATGAACACTTATGCGGAGGAAATCCGCGCCATGTCCTTTGACGATCTGAAAAATACGGCACCGATTGGTGAACTGACGGCAAACTTTACCCTCACTAAGGATATTGCCTATACCGGCAGCAGCACTTTCCTGGTGTATCCGTCCATGACACGCACCCTGGCGCTTTTGAAAGACAGTGGCTACAACATGCAGGGAATTCAGGAAACCGATACGGATATTACTAGTATTACCGTGCGTTATAGTGGTAGTATTAACGACCTGAAGCGGTCACTGGGTATGGAGGTTTCAGAAACTGCGGAAACCTATGAAGCGTATGAAGATACGGCGGTCTACGGAGAATATGAAATCTATTACGAAAAGACCGGAGCATATCCTGCAGCAACAGAGGAGTACTATAGGGAAGTCGCTATAGAGTTTACGGACGCGGCAGAAATTGCTGAGATTAAGAAGCATCTGGCATATGTCGATTACTTTGCGGAATTTGGTCCGTATCCGGAGCGAGAGGGCTTATTTGTGGCAGAAGTTTTCATGGAGGCCACAGCGGGTCCGGCGTATGTAAACGGACTCTTGAACTGGTCAGAACGTTTCCGCTTTATGGATGGAAAGGTTCCTCAGTTTGTAATTGACCGCGTCTTTGAGGAGTTAGGAGAAAACTAAATGGCAACAAAAAAGAAACACAGGAAAGGCTATACGCTTTTAGCCATCACGCTTCCTCTTGTGCTGCTGTTTTCTTATTTTGCCGTAAAGCCGGACCGGTGGTATATGCTTACTGCCGGCTCCGGAAGGCAGGAGATTACAGTAAAAAAAAACAAAGGAAGTATGGAAGAATACTCTCTGGAAGAACTGGAGGCGGATGCCAGATTCCGGTTTGATCAAAGCTTGCTGCTGATTAACACGGAACACATGCTATCCGAGGACTTTGTGGCAGAAACGGCAGAATACAAAGACACCGGCGTAGTTATGAATGCCTGCGTCCCTGCAGCTTATAGTGCGCTTTCCGATGCGGTAAAGGCCAAAACCGGAGACAAGCTTTTTATTTCCAGCGGAATCCGGGACCGGAAGCGACAGCAGGAGCTTTATGAAGAGGATCCGGAAACGGCAACCGTGCCGGGGGCCAGTGAACATGAAACCGGCCTTTGCATGGACGTGTATGTGGCGTACTATGCGGGAGACGGATTTTTAAAATCAGCAGCGGGACAGTTTGTGAATTCCTATTGCGATGAGTTTGGATTTATTATACGGTATCCGTCTTATGGAGAGAAGAAAACCGGTATCCGGTTTGAACCGTGGCATATCCGTTATGTGGGTTTTCCGCATGCGGAAATTATTTATAACAACCGTCTGACCATGGAAGAATATATTGATTCCCTGAAGGAGGGCGTATGTTATGAAGCAAACGGTTACTACATTACCAGACAGCGTCCGGTGAACGGAAAGGTTTATGTGCCGGTGGGCTGTGACAGCTACGTGGTGTCGCCGGATAACACGGGATGTTATATTATCACCGGAAAGAAAACGGTGGCAAAAATTAAATATCTGGAAACAGTATAAAAGAAGGGCGCTTCCGAACGGGAGCGCCCTTCCTTTTCAAAGGGGGACGAAAAAAAGATAGATTTCTTAGTTATTTCTTTTTCTTCTTAAAGAAGTAAGCCAAAGCGCCTGCGATGGCACCGAGGACAACCGCACCGCCGGCTACCCACGGAAGAGCAGAACCGTTCTTTGGTTCAGCGGCTGTGTTGTTGTCTGCAGGAGCATTGGTAGGCTCGGCAGGGGACTCGGTAGGTTCTGTGGCTTCAGGAACCTCAGGAGCTTTTGTTGGAATAGGAGTCAATGTCTCCTGCGGAGCCATGGTTGGTTCCGGGGTAGGAGTTACAATCTGGTCTTCCGGCAGGTAAATCTTGATGTAGCACAGATTTAAGCACAGAGTGGAAGACGGAGAGGTAATGGCGAGGTTTAATTCGCCGTCTTTTACCTGAACCACTGCTGTTACGGCCTTGTTTACGGCAACGTTCTTTAATACCTGATGTCCTTCTAAGGAAACAATCGGATTCTTGGAGCAGTTCCATGGGTCGGTGAAGTAAAGTTCTACGGTATATTTACCTTCCGGAAGCTCGAAGCTGTAGTTTAAGTTTCTGGCAATGCCGTTTTCGTACTGATTCTTGGTATACCGATTGGTTGCTGTCTTTGGACTGGTGTCGGACAGCGCAGCATTCGTTTCAAATGCCCAGGTATTATCTGTGAATACAGTGTTTGTCATAGCCGCATTGTTTGCAGTTCCGTTACGAAGCGGAGTGGAAACGGTGTCCACAATACCCCACATCTTTCCGGTAACAGGGTCCTTGCCGTAAATCTGCTCGGTGACACCGTTATAGATACCGAATAAATCACCTTCAGAAAGTGTAGTTACATCATAGTCACCACAGTTGACAAAGTAGGCCAATGTTGGATCCACATTGGTGCGGTCAGATACCGGCTGTTCGATATTCACTGTATAAACAGCGGAGGTTTCGTGGTCTTCACCGTAAACGGTGTATTCTAAGGTTAAGAAGTTGGATACGGTCATATCTACTGTATAGGTGTTGCGGGCTACGGAGCCGTTAACGCGGATATAACCGAATTCATCCTCCGGTGTGGCGGTTAACGTAAGGGTTTCTACGCTCTCAGGAAGTACCAGCTTGTAGGAGGTACCGTCCTGGGTCAGTTCCCCTGCATCTGCAGTGAGGGTAAGACCGGTATTGGTATGGTAAGCCTTGGTCATGTAAGCATAGTTACAGATTCTTGCGGAAGCTTCCTCATTGCCGCTCTTAAAGGTTACGTTTACGGTATATGCGTCCTTACCGGTAACAGGATGCTTTTCGTTACGGGCAACTGCGGCCTTTGCAAGTACATCCTTAGTTACAGGAATGCGGATGGTATATTCTTCCTCATTGCCGTTGTAAGAGAGTACTTCGTTGTAGATGATTTCTTCACCGACTAAAATCTGAAGGGATTTTCCGTTGTCTTCCTTCTTTAAGGTAAGCTCTAAGGCATTATCACAATCCGGATCTGCGTACATGGTGTACACGAATCCGCCGCCGGCATTGGCAAGACGGCTGGTGCCGTTACCTGTAGCACCGGTGGAACCTGCGCCAAGCTCGGTCATGTTGTGAAGAGAGTCATTTTCGTACTGTCCATAGCCCGGCTGTACGGTATCCAGCAGGGCAGCTGCAAAGCGGTTATCTTCCAATTCGCGGAGATATCTGCTTACATTAAATGCACCGGAATTGCTTTCGTAGTTGAAGTAGATACCATAGCGCTCGGTGTGCTGGCTGTAGTGCGGTACAAAGGTAAGGTTGGCATCGGTGTTCTGAAGAACCCATTCCAGCTTGCCTTCGGTTTTTACAAGGTTATCATTGATGTTTGCCATAAAGTCAGCCACGGAGCCGTTGATAACGGAAATGGTATCGCTACCGTCGCTGATGTATTCTTCTTCGATAAGCTTAGCTGCAGGAATCAGTACGCTGACACCGGTATAGGTAGTAGCCATGTCGGAAGTACCCAGCTTTGCAGAAAGCACGATTGGACCGTACTTGAAAGCAAACACGGCATCGTTGTCCGGAAGACCATGCACGGTAATGTTCATCGGAAGAGTAATTTCGATAACATCGCCGTTTTTCAGACCGCTTACGATGGCATATTCTTCGGTAAGTTCCACGGTTGCAGTACTGCCGGTTACAGTAACGGCGGCATCTCCTGCCAACCAGTCAGGTAAACGGAAAGCAATGCGTTCGGTAATGTCGGTGCTACCGTCCAAAGTGCTTACAGCAACGGTAGCCTTGTCACTGACAGGAATATCTGCAGTCATGGTGAGTTTTACATTCTTTGCTTCGTCGGTAAGGACAGAGCTTAAGTACTGGCTGACTACGATAGTATCTTCACCTGCATAGTAAATAGCGTTGCCCAGCTTTGTGAAGTTTTCCATACCGCTGCCGGTACAGCACCAGAAACTGCCGGTGGCAGTAGTGTATACCTTAAAATAACCGGTAGCCATTGGCTGGAAATAGGTTGTCATACCGCTCTCCGGATTCTGGGAGGAGAGGATGGTATTGTAGAAGGTGTTCTCATAGTATTCTAAATAAGCGGTATCGCCGGTAGCCATGTAGAGAGCCTTGGCGAACTTTAACATATTGTAGGCATTACAGGTTTCGCAGTTACAGTTGGTACGCTCTGCGTCCAGGATGTAATCACTGCCGAAGTGCTCCCATTCACTGTTGTCACCGGTAACATAGGAGTGACGCTCAAGGACCATATCAAAGAAAATCTGTGCATATCTTAAGTAAGCGGAAGCGTCTACCACTTCACCGTTAATGGTTTTGCCGTGTGTGGCAACATAGCGGTTCAGGGCGCCGATAAACTTTGGAATGGTAGTGTTGGCATGGCGGTTGGTTAAAACGTCCTTAGAGCCCTTTTCTACGGCTTGGAACAGAGTGTCCTCGTCGAAAGCGTGAGCAGCAACGGCATATTTGTCTTCGCCGGTAACCGCATACAGCTCGTACAGGCAGTCGTTCATGCCGCCATACTCAATGCCGAGTACGACGCGGCGGGTAGAGGAGGACCAGCCGGAAGTTCTGTTGTATACCCAGTCACCGAGACCCTTAGCAACTTCCAGAGCGGTCTCGTTACCGGTGTACTTGTAAACATCAATGACGCCGGCAAGAATCTTGTGCATGGTATACCATGGCACCCAAGCTTCTGTGGTAATGTTGGTTTTGTTGTTTTCTACGTTATCAAACTGGAGCTCAATATTGTTTTTGCTGTAAATGGTTGCGCCAAAAAGGAAGCCGGTGCCCAGCGCATCCTGACATTCTTTTAAACCGTCAATAATGTAGGTTAAACGGTTGCTGAGCTCCCCGCTTCTTGCGTCATCGGACGGAAGGGTTGCTACGGCCTGTGCCACTGCAGTCAGGTAATGACCAAGAGTATGACCGCCAATCAGGGAATTTTCCCAGCCGGCATAGCGTTTCTTACCCTTCATATCCACACCGGCGGTTTCACGGAAACCGGCCAATAAGCGGTCTGCATCTAAGGATAAAAGATAATCAATGTCCTTATCTTCAGCGTTGGTAAGATAAGCATCGGTAACGTCTACCTGATTTAAGTTGTACGCTTCATAGGTTGTAAAATCAGTCATGATTGTTTCTCCTGTAGTTTCATTGTTAGCTCCGGTGCTTGCACCCGGCTGATAAATCTTGATGTAGGCCAGATTGATGCAGGCACTCTCGGAGGTGAGATGGATGTCTAAAGAACCGTCCGCAACAGTAACTTCTGT
>JAZQJL010000103.1:0-3078 GCA_045541595.1 Lachnospiraceae bacterium
CAGATGCTTGTACAGTCCGTCAATTACACTGTCTCTTTTACTTTCATAGTAACCGTAGACCTTTTTTTCCACATCGGAAGCTTCGGCACTGTTAAAATGGTCGATATCCAATACGCTATTGCTCAGCAAAGCATAATAAACCTCGTAAATAGGAACTAAAATATCTTCACTGGATTCGCCTTTTGTACCATAATCCATTTCTTCGACAATAACATTGCCTAAAATTTCAGCAATATTCTTTTCAATAATATAATAACAGACTTTCTGTGTTTCTGCATCCAAGGTAAGATAAATATTTTTTCCCGGTACCGGTTCTGAAATAATCTCCGTGCTGATAACTTTGCCGGAATCATTTAATGTGATTCGTTCCACACCTTTGGTGCCGGCAAGGATACTTTCCATTTCTTTTTCAAGTCCCGTTTTTCCGACATAATCAGATAACTGATAAGTGCCGGTACCATCTTCCCCGTTTAAGGTTTCCAGTTCCGCCTCTGTTACCTGACCGGTATAGCCGATAACATGAGCAAAATACAAGGCATGGTTATATCTTCGTTTTGTACGCTGTACTACGGAAATGCCCGGGATTTCCCCACTGGATTCCGATATGGCTGCAATTAACGCATCATCCACATTGGATGCAATGGTAAGCTGGGAAGACTTATCTACCAGCGTAAAGAAATGATATCGTACCGTTACAATAGCCAGGGCTTCTTCTAAGGTATACTCGTCGGACACCTGGAACATGGCACTGGACTTATTACCCTGCCGCAAAAACTGAAATACTTCTTCTGCGGTAGCCGCTTTTTGTTCATCTGTCAGCTCATTTACGGAACGTTTACCGTAAGCATTCTTTTTGAAACGCTGTTCTGCGGTTCCGGAGACATTAAACACAAGTTCTCCGTTTTCATCTAGTTCAATCGCAAAATCCAGTTCCATCTCGTAACCGTGTTCCTTTAAAATGGTTACCATTTTATGAATGGATTTATTCTTTTTGGCATTGGTACTGTTTAGGGCGCTGTCTTCCAGCAAAACAGAAAAAGACAACTCATTATAGGCTAAAAGTTCACCATTACTGTCATAAATCAGTCCCCGGGTACTTGGAATATAGCGGTCCACTACTTTATAATAACTTTGTTTTTCTTCTATTTCTTCCCCTTGTACAATCTGCAGTTCGAACATGCGTTGCAGTAAAACAAAGGCAAGAATACAGTAAACAATGGACAGCCAAAACAGACGGGACATAAGAAGGTCTTTTAATTTTTCAACGATAAATCTAATCATCATTCTTTCCTTCCAGTCGGAGTAGCAGCCGGTGTATTCCATGAAATGCCGGATATAACGCTAAGCTTACCAGCACCGTGTACAACATTCTCGGCAATATAGTAAAAATAAAGTACGTATGAAGTTCCAGTTTTCCTCTTAACAGGAAGAACAAAATATAATATAACAGGGAATACAAAAGCTCACCGGCAAACATTAACGCCACCGGTACAAAAAAGTCCCGTTTATAATAGATTTTGTTGGCAAATCCTGCCAGAAAAGCCACCACCATATATAAAATAGCGCAAAATCCTACTGTTTGGGAAAAACATAGGTCAAGCAGCATTCCCGAAAAAAAACCGGTAATCATTGCCGGAATCTGGCCCTTGGTATATGCAACGGTAATCACCAGAATCAACAGGCAGTTCGGCACAACTCCGGAAATTCTCAAAAAGGAAAATAACGATGTCTGAAGTAAAAAACATACTATAAGTTCTATCAAGGTTACAATCAGTCTTACCACGTATTTTACCCTTTCTGCACTACTCTTCCTCTAATTCAAAGGATTCTTTTAATTCTGTAATAATTAAGACTTCGTTCAGATGCTCGAAATCAACAACCGGAGTGAGGTATGCTGTTTTTGTCATATTACTGGAATCCACTTTTATCTCTGTAACATATCCGATCAGGATCCCCTGCTGGTATTTATCACTGATATGTGAAGTTACAATTTCATCGCTCTCATTAATGTCTGCATTCAACGGAATCATGGAAACCTTGATTTTACCGTCAGTCATCATGGAATTTAAGTCTCCGGAAACGATACAGGTGTCTGATGTCTTTAAAAACATGCCGCTGACCTTACTGCTGTCATCAATGATGGAACGGACGGTTGCGGAATTCTTACGGACAGAAATTACAATTCCGGCCAGACCGTTTCCGGCCATGACGTTCATATTTTCTTTGATGCCGTCTTCCGCACCTTGATCAATGGTAAATACGTTATACCAGCCATTGCTTTCTCTGGCAATAATTCTTGCCGCCACCTTCTTATATTCCGGATATTTTACGTCTAGTTCGTAAAGTTCCTGCAAAGCATTTAATTCATATTTTTCCTGGCTGATCAGCTGGTTTTGCTGTGTCAGCGCCTCTACTCTTGCTCTTAACTCTTCATTTTCTGCCTGCAGATTTTTTAAATTGCCAAACATATCCATTTTATCGGAAATAGAACGTCCGACAACATTGATTCCTTTCTGCATCGGAACAATGAAGGATTCAATTCCGTTTCTGACCGGTTGAATCAGATTTGGGAACCGATAGGAAACAAACACGATGGCTACTGTTAAAAAGAACAGCAGAAAAAAAACATGTTTTGGTAAAATCGATATGGTCTTTTTATTTTCACGCCTGCGTCTGCTTCTGCGTCTTCTTTGCATATCAGCCTCCGTAATAGGTCTGTTTCAATGAAAATGCAAGACAGTCATATTTTGAGCTGTCTTCTAAAATCCTGCCAAGACCGTTAACTACCGTATTGGCAGGGTCTTCTGCCACCTTAACGTCAAGCTCGGTCTCTTTTGCAAACAATTCGTCAATCTTTTTGTTATTGGCAGAACCACCGGTAATATATATTCCGGCGTCGATAATATCAGAAGAGATTTCAGGCGGAGTTTTTTCTAAAATGATACGAACCGCATCCACGATGGAATGTAAACTTTCTGTAATGGTTTCGTGTACAAATTCCGAATCAATTTCTGCTTCCGTAGGAAGTCCGCTCATGACGTCACGGCCGTATACTTTGATGGTTTCATGCTCCGGGTT
>JAZQJL010000104.1:0-2740 GCA_045541595.1 Lachnospiraceae bacterium
GATACCACGATAACGGTATTTTCAAAGTTAATTAAGAACTCTTCCAGCCAGCGGATAGCTTCCAAATCCAGGTGGTTGGTAGGCTCGTCCAGCAAAAGAATGTCCGGGTTACCGAACAGCGCCTGTGCCAGTAATACCTTCACCTTCTGGGAACCGTTTAAGTCTGCCATCTGGGAATAATGGAACTCCGGCTCAATGCCGAGACCGTTCAGTAAGGTTGCGGCATCAGACTCTGCTTCCCAGCCGTTTAAATCTGCAAATTCTGCTTCCAGTTCACTGGCTCTGTTACCATCTTCCTCTGTGAAATCTTCTTTCGCATAGATGGCATCCTTTTCCTGCATAATATCATATAATCTCTGGTTACCCATAATTACGGTATCCAGTACATTGTACGCATCGTACTTAAAGTGGTCCTGCTGTAAGAAAGAAAGTCTCTGGCCCGGTGTGATAACCACTTCACCCTTACTTGGCTCCAGCTGGCCGTTTAAAATTTTTAAGAATGTGGATTTTCCCGCACCGTTGGCACCGATAAGACCATAACAGTTTCCTTCGGTGAACTTAATATTTACATCTTCAAACAACGCACGCTTACCGAGACGCAGCGTTACATTACATGCCTGTATCATTATAATCCTCCTTGTTTTATACCTTTTATTAAACCCAAATCAATATCTTACCTTATATTTCCCATTTTGTAAAGTCCCTACCATGGAGAACGCATCTGATACCTGCTGTTTACCACCAATTCATTTAAAGACTTCGGATGAACGGACACCTTTCCTTCCCGTACTGCAGATTCACAAACAAGCATCGTTGTTTCATTTACCCAGCCGCAGAAGAAAATCACATGCTCTCCCGGATGCACCAGAATATCCATGTTCTCCATTTTTCTTACATCCGACACTTTAGATCCCAAATCCGACAAGCCACGGGTACTTTGTTTTCCGCCAAATCCAAGGGTCGCGCTCACAAAGCCGGAACAGTCCAGGCCTGCCGTCATGTATTTATAATATCCTTCCGGATTTATGTTTCCTGCCACATAGCTTTTATCAATTACGGTTTGGAAGGTACGCTCTTTGAATCCCACATCAAGGGCATAAAAGCCTCCCCAGCAATACGGTATGCCGGTTATGGTTGCGCTCCAGGAGTTTGTCTCCTTATTTGCCTCTTTGATTGCCGCGATTTCTCTCGGTAAAACAACACCTTTTTCGGACTTTGATACCAGCGTATGTGTTTTCTTCAGGGTCCACTGATATTCCGCCATCTCACGGGCACGTTTCCATGCCTCATCCCTGGATACATCCACTTTTTCCGTACAGGATAATCCGTTACGCTTCCTGTATCTGGTATCCGCAGTATAGGCACTCTCCTTTTCCGTAACGGTTTCGGATATAGCTTCCATTTGACTCTCTACGGTCTCTTTTAAAGCAATTTTTCTTATTTCTACCGATTGCTCCGTAGGAACCATTAAATAGATATTTCCGTTCGGAAGCACCTGTGCATATGTTCCCGGCAGGTAGGCATACTCCTGCACCGGAAGCACATAGCTTCCAAGAAATTCACCCTCTGCAGAGGTTACCCTAAGTTCCAGTTCACCTGAAATAATGGAACAGTCCTGCACCAGCGTGGTGTGAACGGCATATACCGAACCATCCTCTGCCGTACCGATATGCTCTGCAAAATCATAATCGGCCGCATCCACGGAAGCTTCCGCTTCTATTTTCCGGATGTTCTGTTTTCCTGTTTCCGGATCCACCGTAATGGCATGCCCGCCATACGTCAGCACGGCCACACCGTCTTCCGTCAGGGTCAGACCTTTGACATAATCCTCTTTTAACTCAATTTTACTGCGCACTAAAAGCTCGCCCTGCTTTGTGTAAATCTGCAGTTCGTACAGAATATCATCAAACACATACAAATTATCTTCCAGGCTGATTACGTCTGCCGGGAGAACCGAAGCCGAAAGGGGAATTTCCCTGGTACTTTTCTTTTTCAGCTCCATTACACTGCTTTCATAGCTTTTCAGAAGATATACCGTTTCGTCTTCTTCTACCCAGAAACCATCCGTATAGACCTGCTCTTCCTCCAGCGTATAAATTACGCCCTCCCGCATATTTTCAATTTCCTTGGTTAAGCCGATGTTTTTACCGCCAAACAGGGAAACCGCCAACACGGAAGCAGTCAGCATGGCACATTGCAAGCTTTTAAACATACACACCTCAATACAAAATTATACCTCAAAAACAAGATCCCCATAGGTTGGAACCGGCCAGAACTTCTTGTCCACAATAGTTTCCAGTTTATCCACCGGAACACGTAATTCTTCCATTGCCGGAACCACCGTTTCCCTGTAAGCTTCTGCCTTCTCCTTGGCATTTGTAATGGCAACTGCTGCCAGTCTTGCCTCTCTGACCTTTTCCTTGGCATTTTCTGTTTCTGCCAGAAGTTCGGAAATCTGTGTCAACAGCTTTTCCTGTACCGTAAAGTTCGCCCCCGGTACTGCCGTCCGTACAGCATTGATGGAATTGGCAAGTTCTGTCGCATACTGAATTACTGCAGGGATATACATTCTTCGTACCATATCCACCATGGTCTTTGCCTCAATGTTAATGGTCTTGGAATAATTCTCATAATTAATTTCCGCACGGGCTTCCAGTTCTGTCCGGCTGAATACCTTGTGCTTTGTAAATACTTCTATTGTCTTATCATATAACAGAGCTTTGGTAGCCCCTACCACGGA
>JAZQJL010000105.1:0-10043 GCA_045541595.1 Lachnospiraceae bacterium
ACACCGGAGCCGACAAGTACCCCAACACCGGAGCCGACAAGTACCCCAACGCCGGAACCGACAAGTACACCGACGCCGGAACCAACGTCCACACCGACGCCGGAACCAACGTCCACCCCAACACCGGAGCCAACGGCTACGCCAACACCGGAACCAACAAGTACACCGACCCCAACACCGGCGCCGATTGTAAAGACAGTTGGAGACGTGGACGCTGATGCTTATGCAAAGGCAGAAAAATTGTTTACAGACGTTGTTTTAAGAATGCGCGGAGACGGCCTGGTTAGTCCGGCAGATGTTTGCGTAGTTATGGATAGAACCAGTATGAAGGTGGACATTACCTTTGGCGACTCCAAAACAGATATTGCGCTGTATTTGGATGAAAACACCTTGACTTACCGGTTGGCTTTAGCTTATGAGTTCATTTGGCTGCCGGGCTTTGGAGAATCAATCAATGGAATGGATCCTGCCGCATACAATAAAGATTTATTGCTGGCACTGCTCGGCATGATTTCCGAGGAGCCACAGACCCTGTTTGATACTATCGACCAAACCTATTTTTCCAGCTATTCTCTCGGCAACAAAGGCTGGACTGCAGTAGGTGACTGTTACATGATGGATGATGCGTATGTTTATGGAGAGGAATTCGCCTATAAGATTGCCAGAATGGTGGACGGTGTAAAGGTACCGACACACCGCAGGGATGCGTCCATAGTTCTGTCGTTTGCAAAGCAGGATGGCACAGTGGTGGAATGTACCGTAGAATATGATTCTTCCTGGGTAAAGTATGATGGCAACAAGTTCAGCCCGGCAGACGATGCGGGAGAGGAACCGTTCGGAACGGCGATGCTTTATGAGGGAGCTTCTTTCTTTGAAGATTATCAAGCACATTTGACAAATCGACTTATTGCAGAGGGCGCTACGGTTATAACTCTTTCCAGAGAATTTGTTTGTGGTGCCAACGGTTTTGATTACTACTTTTTTGAAGCTTTTTATGATGGCTATCAGGACCCGGATATTGTGTATGTACAGATAACTGAGGATGTTTATATTGAACTGTATAACGTATGGTTTTATGACACGCTGGAAGACTTTGTGCACAAGGCATTTTATATTTCCGATGTAACAGTAAAATAGCGGAAGAGATTCCTAAGAATACAAAAGCAGAGGTTTTAGCCTCTGCTTTTGTGATTTCCGGTTATTTGACCGGACCATATAGGTTGTTTTCTACGTATGTCATCATAGCATTGCGGCGCACCATGTAAACTACCAGGGCAAAAATAGGAGCAACACCTGCCAGCCACGGTTTGGAAAGTGCAATGCCTGCGCATACCATGACAAGAGGTATGACTGCCAAAATCAGATTGGCAATAAAGTGGTCTTTTTTCCATTTGTGTTTCCAAAAGTCGGTACGTTCTTTTAGAGAAAAGGAGCCGCCGGTGAGAATTCCGGTAATGGTTTCCTCGGCCTTTTCCTGATATTGTTCTTTTGCAATGCGTTCTCCGCATAAGATTTCATTTATGCTGACAGCATACAATTCACTGAGTTCTTTTAACATTTCCACCGGTGGAAGATAATTTCCGTTTTCCCAACGGGAGACGGTTTTGTTGGTGACGCCCAGCTTTTCGCCAAGGGCTTCCTGGGTCAGACCCTGTTCTTTTCTTAAGTTTGCTAAAAAGTTTCCGATTTTGATAGTGTCCATGATAATTACCTCTCTTTGTGTTTTATTCTATCACAAAGCATAGCAGAAGAGAAGAAAAAAGTATTCCCCATAGACAGCGAATGGATGTCCAATCCGCTATCTATGGGGAAATGTTAAGATAAAGGGACATTATTATGCGTTATTTTTATGAATTTTCAATGCTTTTAACGCTAGTGCGGTAACATCCTCTTCGTTCATATAATCGAGAAAAGCATTTACAGAGAACCCTTTTTCCAAAGCAAGCATGGCGAGCTTGCCGACATCTTCTTCGTGCATGTATTCTAAGCATTCCTTGAGAAAGGTACCCTTTTCCATGGCACGGATAGCTACTTTGCCGACGTCTTCTTCATGCATATACTCAAGAAAAATATTCACGGGGAATCCTTTTTCCAAAGCCAGCATAGCAAGCTCGCCGATATCTTCCTCATGCATAAATTCATAGCAGTCTTTGAGCAGGATGCCCTTTTCCATGGCACGGATAGCTACCTTGCCAACGTCTTCTTCATGCATATACTCAAGAAAAATATCTATAGGAAGCCCTTTTTCCAAAGCCAGCATGGCAAGTTCGCCGACGGATTCTTCATCCATGTATGGGAGAAAAATAGAAAGGTCGCTGAAAGAGGATACATCAGTCTTTTCCAATATTTCTTCTGCCTGCTCCGGCTTTAACAGAGGAAGCGTATCGGCAATTTCCTGTTCGGTCATTTTGCCCTCTTCAATATACTCATCCACAGTGTCATCCAGCACAGCACCCACCAACGATGCCTTGTCGTTCAGCAATTCGTCTACTGTAATCTGAAAGATTTCTGCCAATTCCGGCAGCTTTGAAATGTCCGGCATAGTGTTGCCACGTTCCCAGTTGGATACTGCCTGAAAACTGATGCCCAGCTTGTCAGCCAGCTCCATCTGAGTCATATTATGCTCTTTTCGTAAATCTGTAATTTTCTTTCCAATCTGCTTCATATCAAACATGGTAATTCGCTCCTTATTCGTGAAATTCGGAAAAAGCTTTTTCATGTTTTCATTGTAGCAGAAACAGTGGAAAAATGTCCATCAATTCATAATTGAATCCGACGTTTTTTACAGATTCAACTGCTGCTTGAATTAATATTCCCTCAACTCACCCGCCGGCGTCGGCGTTACATTAACCTGCGGCGGACAGGTAAGCCCCTCTACATACTGTCTTCCCTCATGATCCATCCGGTAATTTTCTTTATAAATTAGTTCCGAAACCTTCACAAATTCATATCCCTGATTTTTAAGCTCAATAATCATCTGCTCCAGGGCATCCTTCGTATACTTAGCGCCATTGTGCATGAGGATAATGGAACCGTTACCAAGGTGCTTGTGATTTGTGACGGTATGTATGATGGAGTCGCAGCCGTAGTCCTTCCAGTCCAGGGAATCCACGTCCCACTGAATCACATGGTATCCCAGTTCGTTGGCGGCCTGGATGACGGTGTCATTGTAATCGCCGAAGGGAGGACGAAACACCGTCATGTCAAGTCCGGTAAGTGTCTTGACTTTATCATGCACAATCTGAAGTTCTTCCTTGCATTGCTCTTTGGAGAGTTTGGACATCTGCTTGTGGTTTTCGCTATGGTTGCCTATTTCGTGGCCCCTTGCAAGAATGGTTTTCACGTCATCGGGATATTTGGAAATCCAGCCGCCGGTAAAGAAAAAGGTGGCGGAAACCTCCTGACGTTCCAAAATGTCGAGGAGGGTGGCGGTGTCTTCGTTACCCCAAGCCCCATCAAACGTGAGGGCAATTTGCTTTTTATCTGTTTTTACACAGTAAATTGGCAATTCTTTTTCACGAAACAGGGAAGATGCATTGGCAAGTACTGCACTATTTTCCAGCGCGGCACCCAGGTCGCCACCGGTAGCTTTGTCGGTGATAATGGCGGTAAGAACCAGTGTGGCAACCACGGCCAGGCCGGTTTTGATGAATTTCGGGAGGTTATTTTGAAGTTTATTTTTCATGGGAGTTCCTCGTAGGACAGATTGGTACAGTATATTTGAAACAGACAAAGATTATGTATTGAATTCTTAGAGCGGAATCAAGTGAAAAAAACATTGCGAAATCAGATAGAAATCTGTTATAATAAAACGAATGTATATGTAAGAGCTTACAAAGAAGGAAAGATGAGGGCTATATATGAGAAAAACAAAAATAATAAAGAGAAGCATGACAGCACATGTACTTACATTTGTAATACTGTTAATGTTGTCTGTATCCGGTTGTGGGTCAACGGTAGCACCGGAACCAACGGCGACAAGCACCCCGGAACCAACGGCAACAAGCACCCCGGAACCAACGGCAACAAGCACCCCGGAACCAACGGCAACAAACACACCGGAACCAACGGCAACAAACACACCGGAACCAACGGCAACAAACACACCGGAACCGACGGCAACAAGCACACCGGAACCAACGGCAACAAACACACCGGAGCCGACGGCAACAAGCACCCCGGTGCCAACGGCAACGAGTACACCAACGCCGGAACCAACGGTTACGCCGACTCCGAAGCCTAGTCCGACCAATACACCTGTTCCGACTCCGAAGCCAACGGTTGCACCGTCCGGCTTGACAGACTATGTACATAATTTTTCGACAGATGGTAAGGAGAGCAGTTTCTTTACTATTTCGGGTAATCTGTCTTCAAGTAAGGGAACAGTTTCCTACAATGGGCTTACCCTGGAAAGTTGCTTAAAGCTGGAAACCTCCACGAATATCAGTTTTACGACAACATCTGAGGCGACATTAACCTTAGTTTTTAATGAATCCAACAGTTCCAATGTAAAGGTGGATGGAATAAAGTACACATTGACAAACGGTATTCTGACCATGAATCTGGCAGCAGGAAATCATACCATTACCAAGGCAAATACGGCAAATCTGTTCTATATGAGCGTTTCTGTTAATGGCTCTTCTTCCGCTACGGCTCCGGTGCCTACGGTAACTTCAGCTCCGACAGCGAAACCGGAACCGACATCTGCCCCTGCCGCAACACCAACAAGCACCCCGGTACCTACGCAGGCTCCGGTGGCAGACGGTACGATAAATGTAGTGGAAACCGGTGGTTGGTGCGAAACAATTTATGCAGAACTCAGCGGTGTTAAGGCATCTGCGGTAACAGAAGTTTCTTACAGCGGAACAATGTCCGGCACTCTTTCCTCTGAGGATTTAGGATACCTTGTCAGAGATATAAACGGTATGGTACGCATTGATATTCCAGGCGTTAAGGCCGGTACGTATACACTTACCGTGAAAACATCTTCCGGCAGTGTGACTCAGAGCGGAATTATAGTAGAAGCTTACGACCGTTCCGGTTATGCCCATTTCAATTATACAGAGGGTGTGGGTGCATACAACGATGACGGTACATTAAAGAAGAATGCAATTGTAATTTATGTTACAAACGAAAATAAGAATACGGTTACCGTCACATCCAAAGATGGTACTACCGTAACCGGTATCGGTAACATTTTAAATTCTGCTGGTCAGGAATCCGGCAATGGTAAGACCGGCAAGGGAGGCATTGCCAATACCAATCGGGATATTATCAGAAAGCTTGCACAAGACGGAACACCATTGGTGATTCGTATTATCGGCAATGTGACGGCACCGGAAGGTGTAACGGCCTATAATTCCGTCAACTACGGCGGAAGTGTGGGCGATAACGGCTATATGGCAAGAATGCAGTCCGGAAAGCACATTACGATCGAAGGTATCGGCGAAGACGCCACCATTGATGGCTGGGGTATCCATTTTATGGCACAGAGCAGTCATCCTACGTTAGGAAAGAGCTTCGAAGTCCGTAACGTCAGCTTCCGTAATGTTCCGGAAGACTGTATCGGTATGGAAGGCGTACAGAGCGGCTCCACTTTAACAGCAAGTGTAGAGCGTTGTTGGATTCACCATTGCAATTTCTACGCGCCATCCATCTCTAACCCGGCGGAATCCGATAAGGCCGGTGGTGACGGCGCTTGTGACTTTAAGAGGGGACAGTATTTTACAAACAGCTATTGTTACTATGAGGGTTATCATAAGACAAACCTGATTGGTGCATCTGACAGCAATGTACAGTATCATTTAACATATCACCACAATTACTGGAAGAACTGTGAAGCAAGAGGACCGTTGGCCCGTCAGGCAAACATCCATATGTACAATAACTTCTTTGACGGACAGTCCAGCTATTGTATGAATCCAAGAGCAAATGCTTACATTTTTTCTGAGTATAACGTGTTTAAAAATTGTAAAAATCCAATGCAGATTAAGTCCGGCGCTATCAAAAGCTATATGGATACCTTTACAAACTGCAGAGGAGACCAGGACGGTACCGTTGTAACAAGTAAGAGTACACAAGTGTCTGTTAATAATGCGTATGCAAACTTTGATACAGACGCTTCCTTGTCTTATATTCCGGCAAATGCATATATTTTGCATACATCGGATCTTACAACTTTAATTCCTAAGCTTGCAGGTACCATGAAGTAAACATATAAAACGGCAAAGGGGAGAATCAGAATAACAGGATTCTCCCTATCTTGTTTAGGAGAAAACACATGATAGAAAAAGTAAAAGCACAATTTGAAAAACTGTATCAGACAACTCTTGTTTTACCGGAAAACTTAGAGGAAAAGTATGAACTTTTGTCCTGCATAAAGCATACAGAGCAGAAGCAGGTGTATTTGCTTTTGCCAAAAAGCGGAGGCTCGAAAGCGATACTGAAGTGTGGATTTGGCATGTACCGGGAAATCCTGAAGGAAGAAGCAAAACGTCTGGTGCAGATGAACGGAGACGGTTTCCCGAAACTGCTTTTTTGGGAGGATTCCGAGGAGACATGTTTCCTTGTGCGGGAGTATGTGGAAGGTGCCACGCTACAGGAGCTAATGGAGAAAGAAGAGCCTCTTGGCAGGCAGGAGGCTCTAGAGGCTGCAATACAGGTCTGCGGATTGCTTGAACGGTTACATCAGCAAAAACCTCCGGTAATTTACCGGGATGTAAAACCGCAAAATGTGGTGTGTACGCCCCGGGGAGAGTATGTGTTGATTGACTTGGATACGGCGCGGGCGTATAAAGACGGTATAGGAGAAGATACTGTATTTATGGGCACCCGGGGGCTGGCATCGCCGGAGCAGTACGGATATCAGCAGACAGATGCAAGGACGGATGTGTACGGTTTGGGTATGCTGCTGCTATATCTTCTTACCGGTGGATACGAAAAAAATAAAAATTATGAAGCACTTCCGAAACGGTTGAAAAAGATTATTACAAAATGCACGGAATTTAGTCCGAAGGATCGCTATGCCTCCATGAAAGAAGTGGAGCGGGCGTTGCAGGGATTCCGTAAAACGGAAAAGCGACAGGTGTGTTTGCAGAACCGAAAAAGAGTGTTGTATACGATTGTGTTGCTGGTATTGCTGTGCGTCATTCCGGGTGGAATGCTGGCGTATAGGGCTGTAAAGCAACCAAGCAAAAACAGTGTAGAATTTTCCAATCCGAAAATAGAGCAGGCAGTCAGGGAGATACTGGGAAAAACTGACGGGAGTGTCATAACCAGGGAGGATCTGGAGAGCATTTACACACTGATTATTTGCGGCGAGCGTATATTTTTTAGTTGGGTAGAGAAGGAAGAATATCTGGCATTTAACTGGTTTGTAACAGATAATTGGGTGCAGCCGGAGGAATCCTTTGATATGTCAGATTTATCTATGTTTACTAATATCAACACATTGGTAATTGAGTATCAGAATGTAACAGAACTTCCGGATTTATCCCATCTGCCGCTGGTTCGTGTGGATTTTTCCAATAACACATTGACGGATATTTCCGGTCTTTCGGGATGCACGCAGGTAAAAACACTCTATTTATATAACAATCCAATCAGCGATATTACGGTATTGGAGAATATGATCGGGCTGGAGCAGCTGAACCTGGCATCTACAGAGGTGTCGGATTTGTCACCGGTTATTTCGGATAAAATAAAAGCGCTGTATCTGGAACATACCAATGTATCGGATTTTAGTGTATTGAAGGAATTTCCATCCATAGAGGACGTACGCGTCAGTAATGCAACCAAAGAAGAGATAGAGCAACTGCTTCAAATAGAAAACCTTAAGAACTTATCATTATTTGAAAGCGAAGTGGATTCTCTGTTGATGTTCAGGCAGGTACCTGGGCTTCTTGGACTGGAACTGGCAGGATGTTCCGGGCTTACCAGTCTGGAGGGAATAGAATATTTGCCGGAGCTTGGCTTTTTAGGGCTGGCAGGTACAGGAATCGAAAGCTTCCCGGAGCACTTTTACCATGATAAGTTAGAGGTTTTGGAAGTAACAGGAACCGGAATAAAAGAGTTTAAGGCGTTACTTCGTTGTCCGAGATTGCGGAATCTGTATGTGAGTGCAGAAGTAGAAAGCACGGCATCCATGCAATTAGAGGGCAGTGATATTGAAGTGACGGGAATAAAATAATAAAAAATGTCAAAAAGTCTGCAAACTGCGTACCAATAAGTAAAAATAATTTGATATACTGTTCACAAGAGTTAAACAATTTCGAAAATAGCATGGTAGCGGAGGTCAAAAGAGGCGACATGAAAGACAATAATTATGAAATACAATCTACATCGGAGCTGTTTCAAATGATACAGCAGTCGCCGGAGCATTTTGCCAATGTGATGAAAAACGGTACAAATTTTAACGGACCGTTAACAGTGCCCCAGTATTTGGAGCAACTGCTGGAGAAAAATCACATGAGCATTTCCGAACTGATTACAAAGACATTGCTGAGCAAATCTTTCGTATATCAGATTTTTTCCGGAGAACGAAACCCGGGCAGAGATATTCTGCTTCGGATTGCCTTTGCCATGCACTTATCCGTGGAAGAAACGCAACACTTGTTTTTGGTCGGTCAGAAGGGTGCCCTTTATCCAAAGGTCAGAAGAGATGCGGCACTTATCTGCTGTCTGGAACAACGCCTTTCCTTGGATGAAACGGAAAACTTTTTAAAGTCCATCGGAGAAAAAGGACTTTTATAAAGCGGAAGCGGGGTGAACAGTATGATTCAATGGAAAAAGATAACGCTTTGCGAAAACTGTTTGCAGGAGTGTGAGGCAGAGGTATGCCCGCACTGCGGAAAGAACAGTACTGCGGCGGATACGGCCGTAGGCTGTTTGCCGGCAAAAACAATCCTGGCAGACCGCTATATTGTGGGTAAGGTACTGGGCCGCGGCGGCTTTGGTATTACTTATCTTGCCTTTGATATGCGGGAAGAGCAACGGGTTGCCATTAAAGAATATTTGCCGGATTCTCTGGCATTCCGTCAACCGGGCGATACCCAGGTGCATACCTACACAAACGCCGGTCAGGACGAAAGCTTTAATGATGGTTCCAAAAAGTTCTATACGGAAGCCCAAACCATGGCCCGGTTTAACGGCCATCCTAATATTGTAAACGTAAAACGATTTTTCTATGAAAACCAGACCGTGTACTATGTCATGGAGTATCTGGACGGTATTGATCTGAAAAAATATGTGGAAACCCACGGGCAAAGACTGTCCTTAGAAGAAACCATGCAGCTTCTTCTTCCGGTAATGGATGCCCTGATGCTGGTGCATTCCACAAATATTCTGCATCGTGATATTTCCCCGGATAATATTTTTGTTTTAAAAGACGGAACTGTAAAGCTTCTGGATTTTGGCTCGGCAAGACAGGTAATGTCCGACCAGTCCAAAAGCTTATCGGTTATTTTAAAGGTCGGATTTGCACCGATTGAGCAGTATCAGTCCCACGGAAAGCAGGGGCCTTGGACGGATATTTATGCTCTTGCGGCTACCATGTATTTCTGTCTTACCGGTATCGTTCCGGTGGCTTCCATGGACCGCGTGGAAAATGACCCGTTCAGAAATATCAGCGAACTATGTCCGGAAATCGGTCGCAAAGCAGACAAGATTTTTGCAAAAGCCATGGCAGTCCGGGCAGTAAACCGTTATCAGAGCGTTGCCCAGTTTAAGGAAGACCTGCTGGCACTGGATAATAATAAAACCATTATGCCCGTACTGATGCCAAATGCTCCGGCAACTGCGCCTGCAGCGGCAAAAAAAGCTTTTCCGTTAAGTAAAAAACACTGTATGGTCCTTGTGGCCGCATTGGTTCTTTTGCTTTGCGGTACCGGCCTTGTATTCGGGGCAGTGGCTTTAAACAAGGATAAAAAAGTAGATAATCAGCGGATGGAAGAGGATTTGGAACGGAATCCGACGGCAACGCCAAAACCGACGGCAACATCCACACCAAAGCCGACGGCGACGCCGGTACCTACGCCGACGGAAGT
>JAZQJL010000106.1:0-2979 GCA_045541595.1 Lachnospiraceae bacterium
CAGGAAGAAAATGAATCTGTACATAAAGTTTATAAGTTGGCAGATGAGCGCATGTATGAGAAGAAAGCAAGCATGAAAGTGCAAAGAACTGCTGACTCATAATAAAAAGCTAATATTTTCGATGTTTTTACCGATATACTAATCAGACAGTAAAACAACAGGACTAAGGATGGCGTTATAGTTGCGGAAGGATTCTGCAGTGTATAACGCCATTTTTGCGTTATAGGGAGTTTTTGTAGCGCAGAACCTGTTGCTCTGTTACTGTCATGACAGAAACCACTCAGACAGGGAAGGAGAGTGGGCGGTTCCAAGGGAGCCGCGGAACCGCAGAAAGGAGAAAAAGTGGCACTTGGAACAGTGCAGGCCGGATACAAGAATTCCCTGTATGTTTATCCGGTATGGAGTAGGACAGAATCCGATTACTGTTACGCAGACTTGCTGGCAGAGTTAACCACGGAGCTTGAGCTGGCATGTAAAAGCGATGACGGGGAAACGGCGATGGAGGAAGAAGCCGGAGAGGATTCGGAACTGACAGAGGCCCATTCCGAAAGAAAAAAGGAATGGGAAGAGCTTTTGGAACAATCAGAACTGTTAGAAGCAATGCTGCGGCAGATGTTAGAGAACGGTCTGGGGCAGCAAAGGGAAGAGCAGCAAAAGCCGCCAAAGAAAAAGGAAGAAGAGGAGCCGGACAACAGCTTTGAACAAGTGGGGCTACCGGCACCTTCGGAGGGCAAACAGAGAGCTGCTTCGCAGAAGGGGGATTACCACGGAAATTCGGAATTTCTGCAACAGAACACCGGAGAAGGTACGGAATATTTCAGTTCCTCCGGAGCAGGCCGGCAACGCGCAAAACTTTATGTGATGTGTTTGTCCTGTGAAACAGATTGTGACCGAAAGAAACAATGGAAGATAACACAGTAAAAAAAGGATGCCACTCTGACACAGAGATGGCATCCTTTACAATGTAATCAGACTTTAATCCAGCCCATAGCTTCTGATACGGCAAACACAAGAATCAGAACCAGGCAGATTGGTGCCGCATACTTTAACATGAAAATATAAAACTTCTTTTCTTTAAACGGTTTATTTAATTCCACTTCATCGCAAATTACCTTAGGCTTTACAAAGTAACCGATGCAGATGCAGGTAAGCAGGGCTACGATTGGCATCAACACACTGTTACTTAAGAAATCGAAGAAATCTAACAGGCCAAGACCGAGAATCTTTACAAAGTCTAACGGTCCAAAGCCAAGGGATACGATAGCTCCCAATACCAGAACATAAATGGCTACGACGATGGTGGCTTTCTTTCTGTTCCAGTGCAACTTGTCGCAAACAATAGAAACGTTGGTTTCCAAAAGGGAGATAGAAGAAGTCAGTGCGGCAAACAGTACTAAAACGAAGAATGCTGCACCAAGGAATCCTCCTGCCGGCATGCTTTCAAATACCTTAGGAAGGGTAACAAACATCAGGGAAGGTCCCTTGTTCAGAGCTTCTTCACTACCGCCGGAGAATGCGAACACAGACGGGACAATCATAAGGCCTGCAAGGAAAGCTACCAGTGTGTCGAACAACTCAATGTGACGGACAGAACCCCGGAGGTCTGTATCCTTTTTCATATAGGAACCGTAAGTAATCATAATGCCCATAGCCAGGGACATGGAGTAGAACAACTGTCCCATCGCTGCCAGAATGGTGGTGGCAGAAAAGGCGCTGAAATCAGGAAGAAGGTAGTACTTTACACCTTCCAGGGCGCCCGGTCTGGTAACGCTAAAAGCACAGATGGCAACAATTAATACCACGAGAACCGGCATTAAAATGGTGCTGGCTTTTTCGATACCCTTTTGCACACCGATGATGACAACTACAGCAGTTAACAGTACATAAATGGCAAACCAGATGATTGGTTCCGCAGGCTTTGCGATAAAATCCCCAAAGTAGGAATCGGTGGCAGCGTTTCCTACCTGACCGGTAACGAAGGTTATCAGATATTTTACTACCCATCCGCCGATAACACAGTAGTATGGTGTGATGATAAACGGAACGATGCAGCCCAGGGAACCGACAAATCCAAAGCGCTTATCCAATTTCTGAAAGGCACCGATGGCACTTAAGCCGGTTTTGCGGCCAATGGAAATTTCTGTAATCATTAATGTAAATCCCAAGGTTACGGCGAGAATCAGATATACCAGAATAAAAATACCTCCGCCGTATTTTGCAGCCAGATACGGGAATCGCCAAAGATTACCGAGACCGACTGCGGATCCGGCCGCAGCAAAGACAAAGCCCAGCTTGCCGGAAAAGGTGTCGCGTTTTGTTTCCATAAGTTATTCTCCTCCTTAAAAAATAAACCGGAGAACGCAATCTGCATTCTCCGGTATGCAGTATGTTTTATTATGCCATATCAGCAAGCAGCTTTTCTACACTTGCTAACTTAACGCACAGCGCAAATACTTTGGATGCCTCTAACATCTCTTCCGGTGTTGGGAAGGATGGAGCAATACGGATATTTTTATCTTCAGGATCCTTGCCGTAAGGATAAGTTGCTCCGGCGCCGGTAAGAACTACGCCCAGAGCCTTACATTTTGCAACGACTGCCTTAGCGCAGCCAGGCATGGTATCGAAGGAAATGAAGTAACCGCCGCGAGGCTTAATCCAGCTGCCGATTTCAAGACCTTCTAATTCCTCTGCGAGAGTATTTAACACAGCTTCGAATTTTGGACGAAGCAAATCCGCATGAAGTTTCATGTGAGCCTTTAATCCGTCAATATCCTTGAAGAATCTGGAATGTCGGAGCTGGTTAATCTTATCATGACCGATGGTCTGGATGGTCATCTGGCTTTCGATGAAATCAATGTTTGCCTTGGAGGATGCCACTGCAGACACACCGGAACCAGGGAAACTGATTTTGGAAGTGGAAGCAAAAATGTAAACCATAAAGTCGGAGGCCAAGCGGTCTTAGGAAGACAAGACTCACTG
>JAZQJL010000107.1:0-19004 GCA_045541595.1 Lachnospiraceae bacterium
GCAGTTCTTAAGCCCTCCGTAACCTCAATATTTTTTCCGTACATAATATAACGCATAGTTACCAGCTCCTTTGCTACCTATATTGAACACCGGATTTAAAAGTACCAAATCTTGTGTTCAAATACAGTATACCATTTGTCACTACATTTCGCAAGTATTTTTTGGTTTTTTCAGTTATTTTTATTCTTTCGACTTTATTTTTGCAAAATAAGCTGTCAAGTAAGACATTTCGTTTTTTGTCATTTTTGCTCAAATTTATCAGAAATTACAAAACAAACTTTCGAACTTGACACAAACGGTGTTTATACCACAAACATAGTACATTTTTGTGGATAATGTGGATAACTCTGTGAATAACTCATTTTATCCGCATTTTTTACCCCAAAAAAATTGTGAATAAAAAGTTATCCACATATTTGGGACTTTAGCACCCCCTTTTTATTCTACCGCATGATGACGAAAAAAACCGTCCCTTTTTGTGAAAGTTGCACAAATTTTGTAATGTCAACCCCCAAAATCAAAATACACAACTTTCTGTACATTTTATTTTTTTGCATCTTGAATTCAGTAATGGAATTTCATATGATAGAGACAGGAATAGTTCAAGCAAATAAGGAAGGAAAATTTATTATGATTCTTGGAGCACTGGAAGCCGGCGGCACAAAAATGGTCTGTGCCATTGGTGATGAAAAAGGAACCCTGACAGACCGCATGACATTTTCCACGGAAACTCCGGAAGTTACCGTGCCGCAAATGATCGATTACTTTAAACACCACCAAATTGAAGCCTTGGGCATCGGTACCTTCGGACCTGTCGATTTAAACCCGGTCTCCCGGTCCTATGGCAGTATTACCACCACTCCCAAACTTGCCTGGGCAGGCTATAACATCCGCAATGCTTTTGCAGATGCACTGCATATCCCTGTGGGGATTGATACCGATGTAAATGCTGCCGCCCTCGGTGAAGCGTCTTTCGGATGCATGCAGGATGTCAGAAACGGAATTTACATCACCATCGGCACCGGCATCGGTGTTGGCATCCTGTCAGAAGGACGCCTGTTGCATGGTATGCTGCATCCGGAAGGTGGTCACATTTTATTGGAACGTCATCCGGAAGATACCTACCGGGGTTGTTGTCCATATCATCAAAACTGCTTTGAAGGTCTGGCTTCCGGTCCTGCCATTGAAGGACGCTATGAAAAAAAAGCAATTGACCTGACAGACCGTCCTGATGTATGGGAGCTGGAAGCCGACTATATTGCCAAAGCCTTACTTAATTATATTCTGATTCTTGCGCCGGAGCGCATTGTTTTAGGCGGCGGCGTTATGCATCAGGAACAGCTGTTTCCTCTGATACGCAGAAAAACGGCAGAATACTTAAACGGATATCTTCAGACAAAACAATTAGAGAATTTGGACAACTATATTGTTTCTCCATCTTTAAATGACAATCAGGGAGTCCTGGGTTGTCTGAAGCTTGCTTATGAAGCATATTTTGCAGAACAAAAAGTTTTTTGCTAGAAACAAAAATCATATTCCTGTACGAACCGTCAGCGCTAGCGGGTTCGCAAGGAATATGATTTTTTAACTTTACTCTATGACACGCCGTGCCTTATACGGTGTGTAAATTTTATAACCGGATACAATAATACCCTGTTTTTTGCTGGCCGCATGCACAATCTTTCCATCGCCTATGTACATGGCCACATGATTTACCACACCTTTACTGTCTGTGTAGAAAATCAGGTCGCCCGGAAGCAGATGTGCTTCATCCGGTGTTACATTGCAATATCCCGCAGTCTTTGCCTGATCCTTGGATACTCTTGGGAGGGTGTAGCCAAACTGCTTATAAATGGATTGCACAAAGCCGGAGCAGTCTGCGCCCTTTGTGAGACTGGTGCCGCCCCAGACATATGGATTGCCTACAAAGTTTAATGCATAGGAAGCCACTTCCTGACGGAGTTTTGCCGAATCGGTTGCCAGGGCTGCCTGTTCCTCTAACAACTTCTTTGCAGCCTCAGCTTCTTCCTGGGCTGCTTTTCTTTTAGCTTCCTCTTCTGCTTTTTTCTTTGCTTCTGCTGCTGCTTTTCTGGCCGCCTCTTCTTCAGCAAGTTTTCTTAAACGTTCTTCCTCTGCTTTTCTGGCTGCTTCTTCTGCTGCCTTTTTCGCTGCTTCTTCTTCCTTGGTGATAGCATATTGGAATTCATAGCTTAAATCCACATACTGCTTATATACATAGCCGGTATGAGTTGCGCCGGTATTGTCGTCCTGGCTGAGGATAATTTTTACCCATTCCTCATATTCCTCTTCCACATAATAAGACTCACCCTTTGGAATTTTATCATAAATGGAGTCGGAAGTGCTCATTCCGGTACGTACGTTTAATACCGAGCAGTTTACGGTTGCTATTTTTTCACAATATTCATTGATTTTTTCTTCTGCATCCCAGCCGATTAACAGATAATCGCCACGGATATAACCCTCTTTCAGATTACCGGACTGGATTTTTACCCAGTCACCTTCATAACCCAGTACATTGGCTACGCAGCCCTTATAAAGCTTACCGATGGCCTCGTAATCCGTAGATGGACCGGACCGGATATTCACGTAGGTTCTAACATTGGCGATGGCCAGATTTTCGTAAGGGGACGGAACGCGGTGAACCGCCTTCATTTTTACACCGTCCACATAAATATCTCCGGATTCTTTATCTCCGATGCTCTCATAATATTGGCTGATGAGCAGGGAAATACCCGCCACCGCAGTGTCGCCGGTAATCACGGTGCCTACGGATGCAGAATCCTCTGATGCGGTTTCTGCGGAAACCACCTCGGCAGACGCCGTTTCTTCTGTCTGCTGTACCATATCGCCATTTGTATATTGAAGCGGAGATACCGCCATAATGCCGGCCAGTATCACCGTTATTGCCTTTGTATAATTCATTAATGACCTCTTCTCTTTCTAATTTGCTTCTGCCAGATACCGTTCCACACTTTGTACGGCATTGGCACCATCCGATGCAGCTGTTACCACCTGGCGAAGAGCCTTTGTACGGATATCGCCTGCCGCAAAGATTGCCGGGTCGGATGTGGCACCTGTTTCATCTGCAACAATATAACCGGTGGCATCCATGGACACCAGACCTTCATAGCCTGAAGTTTCAGGCAGCATACCCACTGCAATAAACACGCCGTCCAGTGTTACAATTCGTTCTTCTGACGTTTTTTTATTTTCAAGAAGCAGGGATTCTACTTTAAAATTGCCCTGAATTTCTTTTACCACACTGTCATAAATGATTTCTACATTTTCTGCTTCCGTAAGGCGGGTAACCAAAGTTTTCGCTGCCCGGAAGGAATCTCTTCTGTGGATGACGTACACCTTTTTGCAGATTCTTGCCAGAAACAGGGCGTCCTCCACCGCAACATCACCTCCGCCTACAACAGCCACTTCTTTTCCCCGGAAAAACGCGCCGTCACAGGTTGCGCAATAGGATACGCCGGAACCTGCCAGCTTGTCTTCTCCCGGCACCTCCAGTTTTCTGTGCTTGGCGCCGCCGGATAAGATAACCGTCTTGGTTTCATATTCTGTTCCGTCACTGCAGATGACTTTTTTACCTGCCGGAAGGGCTTCTATTTTTTCTACCGTACCTGTTATGAAAGTAGCTCCCAGTGCATCCGCATGCTCCCGGAATTTCATTGCCAGGTCAAAACCACCCATATGAAACAAGCCGGGATAATTATCTACCTCGTAGGTGTTGATAATTTGTCCGCCGCTCATAATCTCTTTTTCTAATACGATAAAGTTTAATTCCGCTCTTGCAGCATAAATGGCTGCAGCCAGGCCCGCAGGACCCGCACCCACAATAATCAGATCGTACATGTTACATTCCACCTTTAAAATTTATTTGCCAGTCTGTGAAATACTTGTTATAATATATTTAGGTATACTCCAACAATTAGTATACCACAAAATTACGGTTCTGTACATATGGAAACTCAATCCATATCTACACGGCAGAAAGGGGCTGATATTTATGGATATTCCAACATTATCCGTCGCAATGTCGCAGGCGAATACTGTGAACCAGTATAATATCGCCATGCTTGCCAAGACGTTGGATACCGTAGAAGAATCCGGTGCCATGATGATTAAACTCATGGAGCAGTCGGTAAATCCTCATCTTGGACAGAACATTGATTTAACCGTATAGGCTTATAAAGGGGCTGTTGCATCACTCGTACGCAACAGCCCCTCGCCTGTTTTTATCCTAAACGGACAACAATTTCGTAAAAAATCATAAATGCAATGCCAAGCACAATAGCAACCACCAGTGGTACAGTTATCATGTTCTGCTTTGGCTCTACCTCCGGAATCACAATATTTTCTTCATCAACCTTCGTTCCCTGCTTCTTAAAGATTCCGCAGATACGGTCCCAGTTACCGTTACGTCTTGCAATACACCGGTATACAAAAAACGCCGGTATTGCCATAATAATTGCCTGCGGAGCATACATAAAAAGTACCTCCGGCACCGATAACGTCAGTTCTGCAGATGCTTCCAGCATTTGCTGCATCCATTCAGAAGATGGCAGTGTCATGTCTCCGAAAAAGGCTTCCAACGTACCGGCCATTTCTTCATTGCCATATTCTTTATACATATTGTAAAAGGACTTCATTACCTCATACAGCTTCGGATACAGATACATTATCACTACCGAGCCGGCATTCGTCCAAAAGTGAACCAGCATGGTGGAAAGAATGGACCCGGTTGCTTCTATCAGCAGTGCAAACAAAATGCCCATAAATGCCGCGTAGCAGAACTGATTCAGGTTTCCGTGCATCAGACCAAAGAGAAAGCCGGAAAGCACTGCGGCCCTCCATGGATTTAACTTGCTGTACTCGTTGTAAAATACACCACGGTATACGGATTCTTCAAACACAGCCGGCAGGATGGCCATAAGAAAAAGAGCGCCAAGAAACGGAATGCCATCGGTGAGCTCCATCATAAACGTACTGGTGGTATTGGTAGAAAACACCATGGACAAAGCATTCAATAATGTCAGCATCGGCTGAACCAGAATACCGAACAAAATGCATAAGGCCATATCGCTGATTCTCATCTTTTTAAAACGCACGGTTTCTGCATACGGCAGGCGATTCGCAATCATATATACCGCCGACGGCAACACCAGAATCACCTGCGAAAACACCAACTGCAATGCCGGTTTATCCTGTAAAAAGTTTAATGGCAGAAATGCTACTGCCACAGAAATCAATATTGATACTGAAAAAACTAAATTAACCGCCGGAATACGGCTTTTTTTCCTCTGTTCCATATTCTCCACCCTTTATCTGAACTTACTGATACTATTATAAGCAATGATTCGCAAAGAATCCAGTAAATTTTTTATAATCTCTCTACACCTGATGAAAAAAATGTGGTACAATGTTATCTTAGATAAGTATTAATACAAAACAGGAGACAAACACATATGTATTCCTTTACATCCAACGTACGATTCAGCGAAGCAGACTCAGACAAAACACTGACTCTTACTTCTCTTATCAACTATTTTCAGGACTGCACCATTTTTCATTCCGAATCCTTACATGCCGGATTTGAGTATTTGGAGCCTCGGCATAAATGCTGGGTTTTAAGTTCCTGGCAGGTTGTCATTCACCGATTGCCTAAGTTTGGTGAAACGGTTTTGGTAGGCACCTGGCCATACGGATTCAGCACCCTTAGCGGAGACCGTAACTTTGTTTTGCAAAATACGGAGGGAGAAAATCTGGTGGTGGCCAATTCCTTTTGGGTATTCACCGACACCGAAACCGGACGACCTTCCAAACTGGATCCCGACTATGTTGCCATGTATCCGATGGAGCCGGCCCTTACCATGGAGTATGCACCAAGAAAAATTGCTCTTCCCGAAAGCTATATCGAAGAAGCAGCATTTACCGTAACCAAGCACCATTTAGATACCAATCATCATGTAAACAATGCACAGTATATCCGCATGGCAGAGGATTATCTGCCGGAGGACTTTGCCGTTGGAGAATTCCGGGCAGAATATAAAAAATCCGCAAAGTTGCAGGATGAAATTCATCCGCTAGTCTCCATTGCGGAAAACACCTGCACTGTAGTTCTTGCAGACGCTGCCCATAAACCATACACCACTGTTCAATTTATCAGAAAGGGAAATTAACTATGATTTTATTAGGAAGAATGCAGACACTCCGGGTTGTAAAGAAAACTGATTTCGGCGTTTACCTGTCCGACCAGGGAATTGACGCTAGCGATTCCTTCGTTCCTGACAAAAAGGAAGTGGTGGACATGCCAAGTATTCTCCTTCCAAAGGCTCAGGCAAAGAATCTTGCTACCGGTGACACGGTCAACGTTTTTATTTACAAAGATTCCGAAGACCGCCCGATTGCCACCACCGCAACCCCGCTTCTTACCATGGGAGCCATTGCCCGTCTAACTGTCAAAGAAGTAACCGGCATCGGTGCTTTCCTTGACTGGGGACTTGCCAAAGACCTGTTCCTTCCGTTCAAAGAGCAGACCTTCCGGGTACAAAAAGGAGACTCCGTGTTAGTCACTCTCTATATTGATAAGAGCAGCCGTCTTTGCGCCACTGCAAAAGTATATAATGCTTTGGCTGCCGATTCTCCGTACCAAAGAGAAGATCAGGTTTCCGGTACCGTTTACGAAATCATCGACGCCTTTGGTGCTTATGTTGCCGTAGACGACCGCTACTCCGCGCTGATTCCAAAAAAGGAGCTGTTCACCACCTTAAAGCCGGGTGAAAAAATCAACGCCAGAGTCACCAAAGTGCAGCCGGACGGCCGTCTTGTATTAAGCATCCGCGAAAAGTCCTATCTCCAAATGGATACCGACAGTGCCGTGATTTACGATGCTCTTATAAAGGCCGGCGGATTCTTACCATACCATGATAAGACTTCCCCTGAATTAATCAAAACAAAATTCGGATTAAGCAAGAATGCCTTCAAGCGTGCCATCGGTCATCTCCAAAAAGAAGGAAAACTGATTATCGAAGAAGACGGCATCTCTAAAACAGAATAAAGAAAAAGAGTTCTGCGCTAACGCGGAACTCTTTTTTTGTTGTTTTATTACTGGTCCAGGAATCTCATCTTGTTTTCTGTCTTCTTACGCTCAAATGTATTCTTTGGCTCTTCCTTGCGATACAGACTGCTGAACTGGTTTGTCATAGTGTCTTTACATCCCTTGCAAAAACGTCCGGTAAGAATTCTCTTGCCGCACTTTTCGCAGTTCAACGCAATTTCAGAGTCTTCACTAAAGGACAGACGCTCCTCTTTTAACCATTTACGGATCTGAGCGACACTAACTTCCATTTCTATGGAAACTTCCTGCATACCGCATCTTGGATGATCATAAATATACTGCTTTACATCATCAAACTTATCCTCTGCCACTTTTACACATTCCGGGCAAAGCGGTGCACCACCAATATAGTTAAATACCTTACCACACTGTTTACAGTTTCTAACGTCCATACAATCCTCCTTTATTTTGTTGCAAACCTTTACTCCTGTTGTTCTGCTACGCAGACCGTTAAGAATGCTACCCTGCTTACGCCGTTTGCCTTAAGCACCTTGGCACAGGCCGTTAAAGTGCTTCCCGTAGTGCTGACGTCGTCCAGTAACAGGACAGACTCCGGTATATTTTCCCCCAGTGCATTTTCATTCACTGCAAAAGCATCCGCCACATTCTTAATTCTCTGGTTTTTACTGAGATTTTTTTGATCTTTTGTCTTTTTCTTTTTTTTCAGCAACAGCCGAACCGGAATATTGGTTTTCTCTCCCAATGCCAAGGCCAGCAGCTCCGCCTGATTAAAGCCCCGTTTCCGTCGTTTTGACGGGTGTAACGGTACCGGAACAATACAGTCCGGTGCGACCTGTTGTATAAAAAACCGCTGATTCTTAAGCATCTGTTCCGCAAAAAAATGTACAATTTCTGTTCTTCCGTCTTTTTTTAGCAGCCACAAAGCATTTCCTATTGCTCCATGATAAGGAAAGATGCTTCGCCCCTGATTAAACCCACGGTCAGTCAAACACATGCAGACTTCGCAATACTCCTTTTCTTCAGAAGAAAGCGGCATGCCGCACTTTAAACAGACCGGGCCTTTTATTGCATCTAATTTCTGCTTACATTCTACATGAAGCACTGCTCCCCATGGTGTTGCAATCCTCAAACAGATTGGGCAACGCTTGGGATAAAGCCAGGTTATCATACAGTTCCTTTCTGACCATCTCTCCCAAAATGTCAGAACGGATACTTACTTAAATAACTGCTCCGGATACTGACCCTTCTCGTATAATTCACGGAAGGAACGTACCACCAAATCTTTATCTTCTTTATATGTAACACCAAACCAGCGGTCGTTGCTTGTCAGCACCTTAACCTCTGCCTTTTTTTCTCTTAACATGCTTCCTACCACTTCAGGAAGAAGGAATTCTGCCTTTGCTTCATTTCCTGCGATACCGCCGAGGAATTCTACAAATCTTGCCTCTAATGTATCTAAGAAATCAGCGGTAAATCCCCACATATTCATGGATACCGGTGTCTTGAGAGGAAGTTCTACCGGAACATCTGCTCCGTTTTTACCTACAGCAATATCACCCTGCTTTTCGATACCAAAGGTTTCTTCAATATGAGTAAGCATGTGATTTTCATCTACCTTGCACACACCTCTGGTTACCTTACCGTTTTCGCTTAAAGTATTTTCTAATACAAAGCCTACCATGGAAACCGGCATACACTCTTTATTTTCTTCTACATTGGCAAGGAAATCGTGAATCTTTACAAATGCTTCCTTACCGTAGTAGTCATCTGCATTGATAACCGCAAACGGTTCTTTTACCGCGCCAAGACAGCTTAAAATTGCATGGCCGGTGCCCCAAGGTTTTGTTCTGCCCTCCGGAACGGTAAAGCCTGCCGGAAGATTATCCAGTTCCTGGAATACATACTCTACTTCCACCTGCTCTGCTACAGAAGGCTTAATGATTTTCTTAAACTCTGCTTCCAGTTCCTTACGGGTAATAAATACAACCTTATCAAAGCCGGCTGCAATAGCGTCATAAATGGAATACTCCATAATGATTTCTCCGCTGACACCCACATGCTCCAACTGCTTAATGCCGCCGCCATATCGGCTACCCATACCGGCTGCCATAATCACAAGTGCTGTTTTATTCATTTTTTTAAATCTCCCTTCTATACATCTGTTTGCGTCGGACAGGCTTTGCGTAGTGCAAATCTTCCCGCCACTTTATCACTTTACATCTATTTTACCACACTTTACGCGCAGTTACCACAAAAATTTACATTTCCTGTATCGCTCTTTTTAAGCCGGAATAACGTTTCATTTCCATGACATTACTGATCATCATCTGCACAGTATCCGGACTTCCTACAATGGTAACACATTTTTTTGCCCGGGTAACCGCTGTATAAAGCACATTGCGGTTAAACAGAAGCCTTGGTCCGGTTAGCAGCGGAAGCACCACTGCCGGGTACTCACTACCCTGGGATTTGTGAATGGTAATAGCATAAGCCAACACCAGTTCATCCAAGCCCGAAAACGGATATTCCACCATCCGTCCCTCGTCAAACTCCACCGTCACCAATTCGGCAAACAGGTTAATTTCCCGGATAATACCGCAGTCGCCGTTAAACACACCGGTACCCTGCTCCACCGGGATGCCGTACCGGCTGCGGATTTCCCACTCCAACTGATAATTGTTTTTTATCTGCATTACCTTATCGCCTTCCCGAAGGATTCGGCCACCGCCCAGTTCTTTTTCCCGCTTTCCCGGAGCGCTTGGGTTTAGGGCCTCCTGCAAGGCAACATTTAAATTCTCTGCTCCCAATTCTCCGGCTTTCATCGGCGTTAACACCTGCACCTCATAAGGAGATGTCTTGACATAATCCGCAATCTTTTTCTGCACCAGATATACAATGGATGGTATGATCACCTGCGTATCATTCCGGTTTAAGAAAAAGAAATCCGAGTTATTATTATCCAGCGGGATGCTTTCTCCCGCATTTATTTTATGGGCATTTAAAACAATTTTACTTTCTTCCGACTGGCGGAAAATACGGTTTAGCTTTACCACAGGGAACCGCTCCGATGCAATCATATCCTGTAAAACGTTCCCTGCTCCCACGCTCGGCAGCTGATTTACGTCACCCACAAAAATCACCCGGGTTCCCACCAGAATTGCCTTTAAAAGAGCATGCATCAGGGAAATGTCTACCATAGACATTTCATCAATAATAATCACATCACTTTCTAAAGGATTACTTTCGTTTCTTGCAAATTCCAGTCCTCCCACCTTGGCTTCCGGATCCCTGGTCAGTTCCAGCATGCGATGAATGGTTCTTGCCTCCATCCCTGTTGTTTCCGACATACGCTTTGCCGCGCGCCCCGTCGGAGCCGCCAAAAGCACATCCATCCCCTCTGACTCAAAGAAGCGGATGATGGTGTTGATTGTTGTTGTCTTTCCCGTACCCGGACCGCCGGTTAAAATAAACACACCGTTTTGCACCGCCTCGGACACTGCCTTACGTTGTAACTCATCCAGCTCAATTTCCAATTCTTTTTCCAGGTGATTTAAGCGATGTTCAATCACACGTACCGCCACATCATACCGCTGGTTTAAATCACAAAGCATGCGGGCCACATCCAGCTCCAGGAAATAATAGCTTGCCACATAAACCTGCCTTACGCCCTCAATTTCTTTTATGATGACGCTCCGTTCCAATGCCAGCTGGGTCAGCTGCCGCTCCATGCTTTCAAACGGTACCCGGATAATTTCCGCCGCCTTCTGATAGACTTCCTCCTCCGGAAGATATACATGTCCGTTTCCTATCGCCTGTTGCAGGATATAATACAGTGCTGCCTTTACCCGGTAATCGTCATCCGGTGCCATGCCGCCCTGCAATGCAATTTCATCTGCTATTTTAAATCCTACACCGTCAATGTCTTCCGCCAGACGGTATGGATTTATCCGCATAATCTCATACATCCGCTCACCGTAAAACTGATAAATCTTTACGGCCAGCTGATTGGAGATACCGTATTTCTGCAGAAAAATCATCGCCTGGCGCATTTCTCTTTTTTCTTCAAACTGGCGATATATTTCTCCGGCAATTCTTTCACTGATACCCTTTATTTCCACCAGACGCTCCGGTTCCTCTTCTATGATGCGGAAGGTGTCCTCTTTAAACTTTTTTACAATACGGGCCGCCAGCGCCGCTCCCACACCTTTGATAGCTCCGGATGCCAAATAGCGTTCCATGGCCTGACCGTCCTTTGGTTCCACAGCGCGGTAAGACAGTACTTTCATCTGTTCCCCGTACTTTGGGTTGAAGACCATTTCTCCTTCTACACGAAGAAATTCTCCCTCTTCTACGTGAGCAAAAGTTCCGACACAGTACAGTTCTTCCTCTTCCAAGGAAAGAGTCAGTACGGTATATCCGTTATCCCCACGATATACAATTTTCTCAACGTATCCTTCCTTTACTTCTGTCACGTTATCTTCTCCTGCTTCTGCACTATAGTTGAAAGAAAATGCCAGGCAAGCAAGGCCTTTGCCCTGCTCCCTGACATCTGATTACTTAGTTTCTTTTCATGGACTCGTATAACATCTGAGCAATGCCTAAATCTGCGTTTTCTGTAATTATTTCCGCATAGGACTGGTTCAGTGTATCGCCAAACATTTTCATGTACTCGCCCTGACTGTCTTCGTCCTCTAACATGGCACTCTTGGTATTTTTTATTACCTGTTCTACCAGATATGTTTCAAATTCTTTACAGGCTTCCATTAGTTCTTCATCGGTAGCGGTACCTTTTTCAATACTGCTTAAGGAAGAGGAAAGCTTTTCTGTTTTTGTATTGGCTGCGGACTGCATGTTCTGCAAATAAAGCCCGTCAGTGCCGATAGAAATTGCCATATGTATCACCTCTTATCAGGATCTCAGATTGTTTGCCTGCTGCAGCATCTGATCGGATGCCTGAATTACCTTGGAATTCATTTCATATGCACGCTGTGCCACAATAAGATTTACCATTTCATCTACGGTTTCGACATTGGAGCCTTCCAAATATCCGGAATGTACCTTGGTTGCCTTTAGGGCACCGTTTTCTGCTTCTGCCATTGGCTCACCGGAGGCTTCTGTTGCCTGCAGTAAGCTGTTGGACAGCTTGAACAGACCGGTAGGATTGTTAAACTGTACAATACCAAATGCCACACCCATATCGCTGATGGTTTCGTCTGCATTTCTGTACCAGAATCTTCCGTCCTCGTCGATGGAGAAATTGGAGGATTCCTGATCTAAGCTGAAGGTAATTGCCTCGCCCTGACTGCTTAATATCGGGTAGCCTTCTGCCGTACAAAGGGTCAGACCCTCGTTGCCGATAGACATATTAAATGCACCGCTTCTTGTATAAGCAACGGAGCCGTCCGGCATCTGTACCTGGAAAAAGCCGTCACCCTCCAGGGCAAAGTCAAAGGTATTTCCTGTAGCATTTAAGTTTCCCTGTGTGTAGCGGGAAGTGATGGATGCGGTTCTTACACCGGCGCCCACCTGACCGATTACCGGCTTTGGATTGCCTTCGTTATCGGTTGTTTTAGTTTGAAGCTTGGAGTAAAGAAGGCTCTTAAACTCCACGGTTTCTTTTTTATATCCTGTTGTATTTACATTTGATAAGTTGTTGGATATTGTATCAACTGCGTCCTGCTGCGCAATCATACCGGAAGCTCCGGTCCATAATGCACGCATCATAAGTATTCACCATGCCTTTCTTAACTTAACACTAAACTCTACCTACAGAGTTTACTGCCTGATCCAGTGTGGTATCCATTGTCTGTACGATTTTCTGATTTGCCTCATACGCTCTGGTAATGGCAATCATCTGGGTCATTTCTTTTACTACGTTTACATTGGACTGCTCTAAGCATCCCTGTAACACAGACCCTGCCGCTTCGATTTCTGTGGCTCCGTCCACCGGTTCATACATGGTGTCTGCAAACTTTTTCAAATAATTATAATCTTCAAAGTCTGTTACTGTAATTTTGTCAATCAGTTCACCGTTTGCATAAACAGATCCGTCCTTGTCAAATACAATTTCTGCGTCGGTAGGAACGATTAAATCGCCTGCCTCGCTCTGCAAATGATTACCGTCGGCATCGGTCACATATCCGTCTACAGTAATTGTGAAGTTGCCTGCTCTTGTGTATCGGATATGATCGTTACCTGCGGTATCCGTCACCCGCATTCTGAAGAAACCGGAACCGTCCAGTGCAAGGTCGTAGGTATTGCCCGTAACACGGATAGAACCCTGTCCGTGATTGGTATACACTTCGCCAACCTTAACGCCCAGCGGCATTGTTCCGATGACTTCATTTGTATTTGCTGAGTAATCCCTTACCTTAATTGCCAGCATATCGTCAAATGACTGGCTGGTTACACCCTCCTGCTTGTAACCTGTGGTGGCCGAGTTTGCAATGTTGTTTGCAATTACTTCGAGACGTTTTTGTTCGTTGTACATACCCGTCCATGCTGTGTAAAGTCCTCTTACCATAGGTTTTCTCCGATCTTTGTGAAACAATTTATGCTAATACCTGATAGAACAAGTTTGAAAATCCTAAGGATTTCCTCACTGTTATGTTGTTCTACTGGTATATATCGGCTAATTTGCCTTTCCACTTAAGAACTCAACGTATTTTCCTGTACCGATTGCTACTGCGGTCATTGGTTCTTCTGCTGTCATGGTAGTAATACCTGTTTTTTCTTCGATTAATTCTTCCAGACCATATAATAAGCAGCCGCCGCCGGTAAGCACAATGCCTCTGTCTGCTATGTCGGCAGCCAGTTCCGGTGGAGTCTTTTCTAATACACTGTGTACCGCTTCTACAATCTGGGAAGTGGTTTCTCTTAATGCTTCTTCTGTTTCCTCGGAAGTTACGGAAATAGTCTTTGGAAGACCGGTAACTAAGTTACGGCCCTTCACGTCTAAGGAAATGGATTCCGGTCTTCTGTAAGCGGAGCCGATACGAATCTTGATATCTTCTGCGGTACGCTCACCGATTAAGAGATTGTGCTTCTTTCTCATATAACGAACGATGGCTTCATCGAAGTCATCACCTGCAATCTTAATAGAGGTACTTACTACCGTACCGCCTAAAGAAATAACTGCGATATCGGTTGTACCACCACCGATATCTACAATCATGTTACCGCATGGTCTTGCGATGTCGATGCCGGCACCGATAGCAGCTGCGATTGGTTCCTCAATAATAGCAACCTCCTTAGCACCTGCCTGGTAAGTTGCATCTTCTACTGCCTTCTTTTCTACTTCTGTTACACCACTTGGCACGCAAACACTGATACGCAGGCTCTTAAAACGACGCTTGCCTACTGCCTTCTGGATAAAATATTTTAACATTTTTTCTGTTACGGTATAGTCGGAAATAACCCCCTGACGGAGCGGACGCACTGCCACAATGTTGCCCGGTGTTCTACCCAGCATCAGTCGCGCTTCTTCACCGATTGCTTTAATTTTATTTGTATCACGGTCAAAAGCCACAACGGAAGGCTCCTTTAAAACAACACCCTTTCCTTTGATATATACCAGTACACTTGCGGTACCTAAGTCAATTCCGATGTCACTGCTAAACATTATTTTTCTCCTTTCAAACAAGCAAATGTCTATATGAAAAATGCCACTTATTTTTTTGTATGCATATCCAAATATATTATATACTCATTTCCTCAATATTTCAAAGGAAATTTTGATTTTTTGCATAATAATTGACAAACTCTTTTTCCAAAGGTATCATTTTAAGTATGTACAGGGAATTTTACGCTTATTCCACGGAAAAAAGGAGAAAAAAAAAATGAATGCAACCTTCCAGCGCGTTGCCGCTTCCTGCGGACTACGCTTATCCTATTATGGCACTGCCGCAATGATTACACTGGCTTTTCTGGCGCTGGTCGTAACAGAATACCGTACCCCGTCGCCGCTTTATATTCTGCTGGCCACAGCCATACTTCCATCCCTCCTGCGAACCATGTTTTTCCCAAAAAGCAAAGAAAAGAGAGAAAACACCGGTTTTCCTCTCTTTTGTCAAAAATATCATTATCATCCTGACTCATATAAGGCTATGAGTCTTGCCTATTTTTTAGTATTTGTGTTACTGGCTGCATGGTATATTTCTTATCATACCGGCACAGGAACAGACACTCCGGATTTCATTGCCCTATTGCCCGCTTTGATTGCCGCAATCAGTCTGCTGACCCGCCTCCTGGGAGTCATCGGGTTCCGGCTGTATTTTCATTTCTTTCCGCTAAAAGCTATGCGCTGAGCTGGTTTACGTAAGAAGTAAACTTATCCATTGGCATAGGTTTTGCATAATAGTAGCCCTGGATAATGTCGCAGCGGGACTTCTTTAAAAAGTCCTTCTGCTGTTCTGTTTCCACGCCTTCTGCCAAAACAATAATCTCCAGGTCCTTTGCCATGGAAATAATATGCTGCAAAATCTTCTGTTCTCTGTCCGAACTGTCTTTATATTCACCAAAGAATACTTTATCCAGCTTCAATACATCTAACGGCATTTCCCGAAGCAGATTCAAAGAAGAATATCCGGAGCCGAAATCGTCCATGGACAGGCCGAATCCGGCAGCCTTTACCTGCTTCATGACACTGACAAGATTTTGCACCTCGCCATAGGCGATGCTCTCTGTCAGCTCAATTTCCACATAAGCCGGATCTACATCATATTTAGCCAGAATATATTTTAACTTTTCTACAAAATCATTGTGGCGCAGATGAACCCTGGAGAAGTTCACGGAAACCTTCATCATTCTGCTTCCGTTTTCCTTCCACTGCTTTAAGCGTCTGCACACTTCTTCCAGTACATAAAAATCTATTTCACAGATAAAACCGTTTTCTTCACAGATTGGAATAAATTCCTCCGGATGCAGCATTCCTCTCTTTGGATGAATCCAACGCACCAACGCCTCCGCACCGATTACCTTTTCTGAAAGAACCTCAAATTTCGGTTGGAAATAAACTAACAGTTCATTTTGCTCCACCGCATATTTTATGTCATTTTCCAGTTCTTTTTCTCTAAGACGTTTTCTGACATTTTCCTTGTCATAAAACATAATCGTAGTGCCATGGTTTTTTCCGGCCTGCATACGCGCCATTTCTGCGCGGGCTCTCATGACAGCCACATTCTGTGTATTTTCTAACACATAAATTCCGCATTGGAACGCCAGATGGAGTTTTTCTCCTTTGCTGCTTCTGAGTTCCTCCGACGTGGTTAAAAACATTTTCCATAAACGGGACTCCAGTTCTGCAGGGGTATCAAACTCTAAAAGCATGCAAAACTGGTCTTCAGCAATGCGGGTAACGCTTTCATTTTTGCGCATACCGCCCTTCCACATGGACGCAATGCTCCGTAGCACTTCGTTTCCGCAATCATAGCCGTACGCTTCGTTAAAGCACTTAAAATCGATAATGTCACAGGCGATATAGGCATAGTTTCCCCTGCAGGTTTGCAATATTTCGGATACCTGACGATTGTGAAGCTTTTTAGACGGCAGTCCGGTTAATCCATCCAAATCCGATAATATTCTTTCTTGTTCCCGCTTTTTCCTATACTTAAAATATACGAAAACAGCGATGGCACAAATGACCAATAATGCAGTTGCACTTCCAAGTAAAAAATCTGTCATCACCATACAAACACTATCCCTTGATTATAATTACCTATAGTATATCATTTTCGACACCTTATTACAATATTTCTAACTATTTTGATAGAATTTTCACATAAATCACACACAATATATTGCATTTTCAAGTGTATGCATCTCAAGATATAAGATAATTTCCTCCCAAAAAAAGAAAAACCAAGGTATCATACCCTGGTTTTATACTTGTCTTTTTAGCATTATGCACTAATCTTTTTCAGATATGCGGCAAACTGATCCGCAGGCATTGGCTTGGCATAATAGTAGCCCTGAATAATATCGCAACGGGATTCCTTTAAAAACTCCTTTTGCTGCTCCGTTTCTACACCTTCGGCCAACACAGTAATTTTTAAGTCCTTTGCCATGGAAATAATATGATATATAATGCGCTTATCCCTATCCGCATTCTCTTCACCGTGACAGCCTTCCAAAAAGCCCTTATCAAGCTTCAGTACATCTACCGGCATTTCACGCAAAAGTGATAACGAAGAATATCCGGATCCAAAATCATCCATGGACAGTCCGAATCCTGCCTCTTTAATTTTATGCATTACCTGCAGTAACGTTCCCATTTCGTCATAGGCCACGCTTTCTGTCAGTTCAATTTCCAGATCGGAAGTATTTAAATCGTAGTATTTCACTGCTTCAATCAGGCGGTCCACAAAATTTGGTTCCGCGAGATGACGCCTGGAGAAATTAACTGATACTTTTACCAACTGCTTTCCTGCTTCTTTCCACTCCCTTAACTTGCGACAAACTTCTTCTAAAACATAAAAATCAATGGTACAAATAAAACCATTCTTTTCACAGGAAGGAATAAATCTGCTTGGCGAAAGCATACCCTTTTCCGGATGATTCCAACGAACCAGCGCTTCTGCACCGATTATTGTTTCGGATTCTATATCATACTTTGGTTGAAGATATACCTCCAACTCTCTCTCTTTTAACGCACGTACGACATCCGCTTCCAACTCCTTTGTCTCCAGTTCCTTTACCAAATCTTCGGAACTGTAAAAGGTAATCTGCGTCATGAAGCTTGCTTCATTCTTTTTTCGTGCCGCATTTGCCCTGGCACGAATCATGTTAATGTCTTCATCACCTTGAATTAAGTATATACCACAATTAAAGACTGCCTTATGGGTTCCTCCCATTTCATCCACAGGAAGCCAGGACGCCTGCTCTGTCATTGCAAACACGCGCTTTCTCAGACTCTTTTCATCCACATATTTTAAAAGCATGCAAAAGTGGTCACCGGTAGTCCGGCTGACAAGCTCATCCGGCATTAAGCACTTGGAAAGCATTGATGCAATATGCTTCAACGCTATGTTTCCATAGGCATATCCATACATTTCACTTACGTATTTTACATCAGCAACATCACAGGATACATAAGCATATTTCTCAGATTTTTGTGCTAATATCCTGGTTGCATCAAGTTTATGCTGAACTTTTGTCGGTAGTCCGGTAATATCATCCTCAAATACCGATAACATCCATCCTCTATTGTCATTCCCTATATAGTTATTCTGCCCCATATATCCTCCATGATATAAAAAACTAGCCCACAAAGGAAATGGTAACACAAATTATTACAAGATACAAGACCTTTTTTCTACATAAGTAGACTTTTTTCTTTTAAAGTTGTGGTGTGCAAAGTTGCAAACACAATATCTTGATTTTTATTGAGAAAAAGTTAACAAAGTGTACTAATACTGGGCGCAACTTCTTCATACTATCCCAAATTCTTCTCCCACATTGAGATAATTTCTTCGCAAGCATCCACGTCAAAATTCTGAACAGCCTCTGCCAATTCAGTAAACAGGTTTTGTTGCTCTAGATTGCCTTTTCCCGCCATCTTGTCTACTATTTCTTCCGCTGTATCCATATCAAGCTCCTTACAAGCTGCCCGAATTTTTTGTAAGCAGTCCAACAATTCTTCCCGGGACATTTCTGTCTCACCGGCCTTCTTTCCTTTGGCAAAGTACAGACTTAAAATTTCTTTATATCTCAGATACTTTTTAAGCATCGGTTCGGTCTTTCCGGTAATGACCCTTACGTTCTCCATATTTCCGGCCTTTTCAAGCTCCGCCACCATTGTCGACAATTTTGTTGCACCGACCTGTCTCGACGCACTTTTCAGTGCATGTACTTCTATTGTGTAGCGTCTCCAGACCTTTTCCTCCACCGCTTTACGTATAAC
>JAZQJL010000108.1:0-19628 GCA_045541595.1 Lachnospiraceae bacterium
GACTACTACGGTGGTCCGGGACTTGCGGTTACCCCTGTTGTAAAGGATGAAAATGCAGAGGTTACCGTAGAAGCATTCCTGACAAATGCATCCGCCGACCAGAAGCTGGTTTACAAGTTAAAGAGACCATGCGGATGCCTCGTGGCAGAAGCAACGGTTCCTGCTACCGAAACAAAAATAACACTTAACATTGACAAGGTGCATTTGTGGCACGGCCGTAAAGACCCATATCTTTACACCGCAGAGGTTTCCTTACTGTCCGGTGAAGAAGTCACAGATGCTGTCAGCACGCGATTCGGTTGCCGTACCTACAAGATTGATCCTCAGGAAGGCTTCCTTTTAAACGGAGAATCCTATCCGCTCCGCGGCGTTTCCCGCCATCAGGACAGATGGGGTATCGGCAATGCGCTCCTGCCTGAGCATCACAAAGAAGATATGGAATACATTTACGAAGTCGGTGCAACCACCATCCGTCTTGCCCACTATCAGCACGACCAGTATTTCTACGTCTTATGTGATGAATACGGAATGGTGGTCTGGGCAGAAATCCCTTACATCTCCACCCATATGCCGGGCGGCCGCGAGAACACCATCTCCCAGATGAAGGAACTCATCACACAGAACTACAACCACCCATCCATCGTTGTTTGGGGCTTATCCAACGAAATTACCATGGGCGGTGCTGCAGATCCTGACCTGTTAGAGAATCATCGCATTTTAAACGACCTGTGCCACGAAATGGACAAGACCAGACCTACTACCATGGCCTGTGTTTCCATGTGTGACATGGACGAGGAATATGTTCACATTCCGGATACCGTTTCCTACAACCACTACTTTGGCTGGTACGGCGGCGATACTTCCATGAACGGCCCTTGGTTCGACAAGTTCCATGAGAAATATCCGAATCGGCCAATCGGTTGTTCCGAATACGGTTGCGAGGCACTGAACTGGCACACTTCCAATCCGGAGCAGGGAGACTACACTGAGGAATATCAGGCATACTACCATGAAGAGTTAATCAAACAGTTATTCACCAGAAAATATATGTGGGCAACCCACGTTTGGAACATGTTTGACTTTGGTGCCGATGCAAGAAATGAAGGCGGTGAAAACGGTCAAAATCACAAGGGTTTAATGACCTTCGATCGTAAGTACAAGAAGGATTCCTTCTATGCTTACAAGGCATGGCTCCGTGATCCGGCAGAAGCTCCGTTTGTGCACCTGTGCGGAAAGAGATACGTAGACCGTGTCGAAGATGTTACCAAGGTAACCGTATACTCCAACTTACCGGAGGTGGAGTTATTTGCCAACGGTAAGAGCCTGGGCAAGCAGACCAGTGATGTTCACTTCTTCTACTTTGATGTACCAAACGTTGGCAAGACCGAGTTAGTTGCTGTTGCAGGTAACTGCAAGGATTCCGGCGTCATCAACAAGGTAGACAAGTTTAACGACGCTTACCGTCTTGTAGAAAAGGGCGCCGTCCTGTACTGGTTCGATATCACTGCACCGGAAGGTTATTTCTCTTTAAATGACAAGCTGTCTGACATTATGCAGAATCCGGCAGGCAAGGCTTTCTTCATGCAGATGATGGGAAGCATGACCGGCGGTATGATGGGCGGCGACAGAACACCTGCCGAAATGATGGCACAGGCAGATAGTATGATGCAGATGCTTGGCAGCTTCACCGTGCTCCGTATGACCAGCCTTATGGGTGCTGCAGGCGTAAAGATGACCAAGGAACAGTTACTTGGACTGAATGCAGAGCTTAACAAGATTAAGAAATAACTTACTTCTTCTATAAAAGAAAAACGACTAAAAAAGTAACCATGCCGGACCCGCTTATCGCTAACGGTCTCTGCATGGTTACTTTTTTAATTCGTTTTTTATATAGATTAAAGTAAGTGATTTCTTAAAAGCGGTTTTGCTCTGCATTTAAGTCAAGTTACGGCGGTTACGCTTCCACCTCGTCATAATACTCTTCCAGCTCTTTCCTGCATCGTAAGAAAATTTTGCCCAGTTCCGGGTCAAAGTGGGTGCCAAGGGAGTCTTCAATAATCTGAAATGCCTCATCATAGGTATACTTTTCTTTATAGCATCGTTTACTTACCAACGCATCAAATACATCTGCCAATGCCATAATGCGGGCTTCTAACGGAATATCCTCACCGGACAATCCTTCCGGATATCCTCTTCCGTTCCATTTTTCATGATGATAATGTGCCATGTTCTTTGCCACGCCCATAAACGCTTCGTCTTCTACGCCCTTCAATGCTTTTTCTACAATTTGGGCTCCGACAGCCGCGTGTACTTTCATCAGCTGATACTCATCTTCGGTAAATCGTCCCGGCTTCTTTAAAATATAGTCTTCTACCGCAATCTTCCCAAGGTCATGCATTGGCGCTGCCTTGACCACATTCTCCACATAATGCTTTGTCATGTGGAATTCTGCGCTTTCTTTTTCCAGCTCATCCATGAAGATTCGAATGGCTTCACTGGTACGCTTGACGTGGCCGCCGGTACTGTTGTCGCGGCTTTCCACAATGTCGGAAATACCGATAACAATCCGGTCCTGCATTTTCTGAATATGTTCCAGCTTTGCCTCTACTTCTCCCTCTAACTGGGCATTGTAATCGGTAATCAGACTCAAATATTTTTGCTGATTGGTATCATCAATAATTACTACCAGATAGCCGGACTCCTTGCCAAAGAGCCCGTTATTCAATGTCCGCCACGTGCATTTTAAATTACGGCCGTTTTGCACAATATGAAGCGGTTCCTTACTTCCCGTAATAATGCAGGAAGTAAGCCAGGCCACGGATTTTGCAATTACTTTATTGCCCTTTGGATCAATCGGCCGGTCTACCTTTACATGTGTCACATCCGGAAAATGCACTTTTAACATCGGACTGCATCCCAGGTAATTCAGCTTTTTATCAAAAATCATGTACGCGTAGTCTTTCTGATTATTGATGGAATTGGCAATACTCTCGGAAACATCATACTTTCCGATGCGGTAAACTAAAATCAGTAAAATAAACTCGTCTATTATGTAGCTGATACACACCCAGTCCACCACATGATTGGCAAATTTCTCAAAGAAATATATTCCCATGGTGATAAGTTCCAGGCCAATCAACGACCAGAGTGTTTTATAGGAAAGATTTTTCTTTTTGCAAATCGCAAAATACATCAGGGTTACAACCGCAGCCGCAAAGAACACTACAGATATTTCATATAAAATGCGGCACGGTCCGGGTGTGGTAACAAGCATACCGATTCCGTCCTGATATACCAGTTTATAGTCTGCATAGAACAGACTGCAGCCCATGCTTGTACTCCATACCAGGCAAAATACAATGACATTATATGCCAGCATAATCAGGCTGATCCATTTTTTAATTGGTATCTGACACAATTCCGACATGCAAAGTAAAAAGCTGTATGGTAAAAAACATGCACCAAAAAACGTTAGAATATTACCCAGCAATGCCACATCTGCATTTGTTGCGTTTGCCATTGTTACGTAACCAAAGCAGGAAACGGTAATTAGAGCAAAAAATGTCACATAGTAAAAGCATCTCTGCCGTTTTACAATAATCGACAGAAAAGCAATATTAAGTAAAGATACCAAAAATAGAACTATATAAACCATACCTGCCATAGATTCCCCCCTAACAATTCTTTTGTACTACTTTTATTGTATCCTATTTTTCCCAATTATACAAGAAAATTCTGTTTTTTCGCCATACGTCAAAAGGTTCCTGCCCGGATTATGGACAGGAACCTTTATTTTGCATTATGCTATGCGGTATATTTTTTTAATGTTGCCCGCACTGCGCCCTTACCGGCAATCAGTTCACCAAAATACCGGCAAACCAAATCAGCCAGGCCTGCTTCATACAGGTTTATGCCAAAAATCTTTGCATTTTCCAGAACCGGTTTAATTTTTGCTTCTGCATCGATGCTCTCGCCAAGCTTAATATCTGCCACATACGGGCAAACGGTATCATGCAGAGGGTCAGGACTTAATTCGAACTTGTTACCCTCATCATCTACTGCCATGAGGTATCTTAACCAGCCGGCGAACACCAGCGGAATCAGCTTTAAGTCAGCCACATTTTTATCCGGAGTTGCAAGGTAGTTCTTGATGGTCTCACCAAAGCGGATAGCCAGTTTTTGGGACGTATCGGTGGCAATTCGCTGCGGAGTATCCGGCATGAACGGGTTCGGGATACGAACCTTTAATACGGTATCAATAAATTCCTTAGGATCCAGCACACCCGGATCTACTACTACCGGAAGGCCTTCCACATAACCAATGGTTTCTACCAGCTTTACTAACTGCTCGTCCTTCATTTCTTCGGAAATCTTGGTATATCCCAGGAGACATCCGTACACAGCCAGTGCGGTATGAAGAGGATTTAAGCAGGTACAAACCTTCATTTTCTCTACCTTGTCTACGGTTTCCCGGTCGGTGAACATCAAACCGCCCTTTTCCAGAGCAGGTCTGCCATTTGGAAACCAGTCTTCAATTACCAGGTATTCACACTCTTCTGCATTTACAAAAGGTGCCACATAGGTGTTCTTGGAAGTGATAACAGGCTCTAACCCTTCGATACCGTCTTTCTTTAAGATTTCTTCCACAGAAGCATCCGGTCTTGGTGTGATTTTATCAATCATGGACCATGGGAAGGACACCTTTGTTTTGTCATTGATATAATCTAAGAAGCCAGCGTCTGCAGTGCCGTTTTCAGTCCACTTTTCAGCAAAAGCCTTTACTGCTGCATATAACTTGTCACCATTATGGGAGCAGTTGTCCATACTTACCATGGCAATTGGTGTGGCTCCGTTTACATAACGGGTGTACAAAAGGGACGCCACCTTGCCGATATAACTGACCGGCTTATTTGGTCCTGCCGCAAAATCAGCCTCTACTGCAGGAAGCAATTCGCCCTTACCGTTTACCAGGCTGTAGCCCTTTTCCGTAATGGTGAAGGAAGCCATCTGCAGGGACTTCTTTGTAAAAATTTCTTTTAAGCGGTTATACTCTGCCGTATCTTCAGAATCCAAAATGCAGGATTCCACAACGCTGCCTACCACGGTCTTTTCAATATTGCCGTCTGCTTTTAAGGTAACGAGAATGGTATAATCATCATGCGGACGGTTCATCTTCTGCACGATTTCGTAGTCGAAGCCTTCTGCCACAATCAGACCTCTGTCAAAGAAACCGTCATTTAACAGATTCTGCATCACATTTGCCTGGAAGGCACGGAAGATGTTACCGGCGCCAAAGTGAATCCAGAATGGATTTTCCTTGGTTGCCTTGGTCACTGCTTCTCTGTCATACTTAGGAAGCGCATAGCCTGCTGCTTCCCACTGGGACTTGTTTTCTAAACCTTTTTTACTTAATATCATTCTTACATCCTCCTATAACACAAGAAAATAATTTTAGAGACTGTTGAGAACTCCGTTTTTAGATTTTTGATATCCAAGTGTACAACTGTTGGAGGAGTCAGGCGAACACGGATATCAAAACACCTAAAAACGGATTGTCACAGTCCATAAATTACTTTCTTGTGGAACTCTTTTCAATTGCTTCCCAAAGACCGTTCAGATAAGTTGCACCAAGGGCTCTGTCGTACAGACCGTAACCAGGCATTGCAACTTCATCCCAAATCATACGTCCGTGGTCAGGACGGATTGGTCCGGTGAAACCAATATCATAAAGAGCCTTCATGATTTCATACATATCGAAGGTACCGTCTGCAGACAGATGTGCCGCTTCTTCGAAGTCACTCGGGCTGTTAAACTTTAAGTTACGCACATGGGCAAAGTGAATTCTGCCTTTTAAAGAACGAATCATGTCAGGAAGGTCATTCTCTAAATTGGTACCATAGGAGCCGGAACAGAACGTAACGCCGTTATGAGGGTTGTCCACCATCTGCATCATGCGGAGAATGTTTTTCTTGTTAATAATAATACGCGGAAGACCAAACACGCTCCATGCAGGATCGTCCGGATGAATCGCCATATTGATGTCGTACTTGTCACAAACCGGCATAATCTTTTCGAGGAAATATTTCAAGTTTTCAAATAGTTTTTCATCCGTAACATCTTTATATTCTTCAAATAATTCTTTTACTCTTGCCATACGCTCCGGTTCCCATCCCGGCATAACTGTACCGTTCATGTCGCCTGCGATGGACTCAAACATCTTTTCAGGGTTAATAGCGTCTACTGCTTCCTGTGTATAAGCAAGTACGGTAGAACCGTCCGGTCTCATACGCGCCAGTTCGGTACGTGTCCAGTCAAATACCGGCATAAAGTTATAGCATACCAGATGAATATCTTCTTTTCCTAAGTTTTCTAATGTTTCAATGTAATTTGCAATATACTGCTCTCTTTCCGGAGCACCGGTCTTGATTGCGTCATGAATATTTACACTTTCAATACCAGCCACACGTAAACCTGCTGCTGCAACTTCATCCTTCATGGCGCGAATACGTTCTCTGCTCCAAACCTCACCCGGAGCTGTATCATACAGTGTGGTGATAACCCCATGCACACCCGGAATCTGTCTGATTTGCTTTAATGTTACTGTGTCAAACTTGGAACCATACCATCTTAATGTCATTTCCATAAGAAAAAAACCTCGCTTTCGTTTTTCTTTTACTATACAAAGTGGCGTAATATCAATATTTCCGCTCCTTGTATACATTATACCCCATTTTACTAAAAACCCCATTGGCAGTATTGTTGTGGACATTGCAAAAGTTGCGATTTTGTGGTAGTATATATTTATAACAACTATTTTTCTTTTCCGATTAAAATTTGTGTCCCTGCGTTTCTACTTCCTGCTAATGCTACGACTATATGATTTTCTAAATACTTTGCAGGAATATTATAAAAGTGACGTAACCGGCAAATACCGCTTGCTGAACTATAAGTCAAACTCATAAGAGGGAATATGCATGAAAAAATATCTGCGCACTGCCTTCAGTCCGCGGCAATATATGCTGTCCAAAGACTTTGAAATTTATTATTATGACGATACCCATATGTCCCGACAGGAAAATCATACCCATGATTACTACGAATTCTATTTCTTTCTGGGTGGGGATGCTGATATTGAAATTAACGGAAATTCCTATGCCTTAACGCCGGGAGACATGATTTTAATTCCGCCCTTTGTTAAGCATCATATCGAGCTTCGGAATGCAGAGCTGCCGTACCAGCGTATCGTATTCTGGATTACCCGGGACTACTGCAACCAGCTCATGCAGATTTCCTCCGATTACGGATATCTGATGCAACATGTTTCCATTACAAAGCAATATGTCTATCATTATGATGTCATTGCATTCAACACTGTGAAGTCAAAGATTTTTCAGATTCTGGAAGAAATTCATTTTGACCGTTTCGGAAAAGAAGCTAAAATTTCTTTGTGTATCAATGAATTATTGTTGCATGTGAACCGCACTGTCTATGAGCAGGAACATCCTGCCACCCCAAAGGAAGAATTGAGTTTGTATCAAAATCTGATTTCCTTTATTGAAGGACACTTAGAAGAAGATTTATCATTGGACCGACTGTCCAATGAGTTTTTCGTGAATAAGTATCACATTGCCCATGTATTTAAAGAAAATCTGGGATTGTCTGTTCACCAATATATTACTAAAAAAAGGCTGGAACAGTGCCGGGATGCCATCTTAACCAATTCGGATATTATGGAAGCTTCCCTGCGTTGCGGGTTCAGCGACTACTCCAGCTTCTACCGGGCTTTTAAAAAAGAGTATGGCATGTCGCCAAAAGAATATAAAGAATTGCTGGCGAGAGGAGACATGAAAGTATGAGAAACAAACTTATCTATATTGCAGCGTTTTTTACTTTATTACTTGCTACAGGGTCTTGTAGCAAACCGGATACCGCAGACGTACCCATGCCGACAGAATCGCTGTCACCTACAGATACTGTTGCTCCCACAAGCACTCCAACCGTCACACCGGCACCAACCCAAACCACTGCTCCAACCAATACGCCGGTACCAACTTCAGAGATAACTTTCGCCCCGGAAATCACAGTGACGTTACCGCCATCGGTAACCGATACACCAACTCCGGAGCCTACGAATACACCAACGCCAAAGCCGACCAGCACGCCGACTCCAACGCCGACTAACACACCGACTCCAAAACCAACCAATACACCTACCCCAAAGCCGACCAATACGCCGACTCCAACACCGGCTCCAGCTGTTCCGGAAGGTTTTCCGGAAATTTCATACAAAGAAAATACGGTTCTTCAAGACACCGCATTAACTTCCGAAGAAGAAATCAGCCGGTATCTTTTTCAGTGTGCATTGGAAGGTTACTACCAGTTTGGGCTGTTTGCAGAAGACCTTTCTATGCTGCATACCGAAGCGGAATATTTGGAGCTCTTCCCCGAATTCATCAATTTAGAGGTGGAGTCTCTCACCAAATACAGTAACGGATATTATCTCCGGATTTCCGACTTAACCACCACCCAGGTGGACATTGCATATCATTATGCGCTGCGCACCGGAGATACTTCTTTCCTGACCGAAAACGAAAAACTGGCCTATCAAAAGCTCCTCACCATTGCGGATGAACTGCAGTTGAAGGAGCTAAACGATATTGATGCTGTTGTTGCTGCCCATGATTATCTGATTTTGAATACCGTTTATGATGAGTATACGGCAAACTCCGGTTGCGGTGGTGTTTCCCATTATGCGGAAGGACTCCTATTGAATGGTTTGGCCGTGTGTTCCGGCTACGCTTCCACCTTTCAGCTTCTTATGGAACTTGCCGGTGTTGATTGCGAATATGTAACCAACCACGGTCATGCCTGGAATCTGGTGAAGATTGAAGACGAATGGTATCATATCGATGTAACCTGGGACGACCCGATTCCCGACACCCCCGATGTTGTCATCTACACGCATTTCATGATGACAGACGCAGAGCTGGCAAATCTGAAGGATCACGCCAACTGGTCCTGCGAGTGTAATGAAACCCATGAATGTGATGACGAAAGTTACCGTTTATACCCATATAAAGACTATATCTGTACCACGGAAAGTGAAGCGGCCACACTGATTTCTTCCCAGGCATCCGAAAAGCAGATTACCCTAGTTTATCCGGTGGACGGTCCCCTTTCCCAGGAGTCTTTATTGCAGCTTGTCTATGACACGCTGGCAATCTCCGGCAGTATTACCTATTACCCGGAAGAACCACTGGGCTCTACCCACTATCTGCTTTATATTGAGCCGTAAGAAATGTATTTTCTTTTTCTGACCATTATGATATAATTGTTATATTCCACAGGAAGAGGATTATTTTTATGGACTTTGGATACTATTTAAAGCATCAAATCGAGTTGCATCCTTCCATGCAAATGCAGGATGTTGTAAAAATGTGCCACCAGGCTGTTTTTGGCGTGGAGCATATGCTTTCTGATGTCGAAAGAGCCCGGCAGTATTTCTTTCAGGAATATGAATCCGTCACGGCAAACTTTTCCGTTCCTCTGTATGAACCAATTTCCGAGGACTTCTGCCGTGTCAATTTAGCCGCCTGGAAAGCCCGGGGGCTGGATGCCAAAGAATTATTCGATTTGTTTGTTTCCACTTCCCGTTATAACGTTCCGGGTACCAGAACAGATTTAAATAACTGCGCAAAATCTGTAGAAAAAATCATCGCCAAAGGTCTTTTACCTTTCACGTTAGACGAATGGAAGCCATACTATATTGCATATAAAAATAACGGCATGCTCCCTGTGCATCACAGTGAAGCATACCGTCTGGCAGAACAACCTGCCTATCGCCTCATCCATAAAAATCTTTTAAATGCAGATATCAGCTAATACCTAAGAGCAGATGCGTTTCGCTTGCATCTGCTCTTTATTTACTATCTCTTTACATAAAACGCTCCCATGCCCGGATAAACCGCACTCTCCCCCAACTCCTCTTCAATACGAAGCAGTTGATTATACTTTGCCACACGTTCGGAACGGCTCGGTGCACCGGTCTTTATCTGACAGGTATTTAACGCCACTGCCAGATCTGCAATGGTGGTATCCTCGGTCTCCCCGGACCGATGGGAGGATATGGCCGTATAGCCGGCAGCATGAGCCATCTTGATCGCCTCCAGTGTTTCAGAAACGGAACCAATCTGGTTCAGCTTGATTAAAATACTATTTCCGCAGTTATACTCAATACCCTTCTTTAAACGCTCCGTGTTGGTAACAAACAAATCATCCCCCACCAGCTGTACCTTTTTCCCAAGTACTCCGGTCAGCATTTTCCAGCCGTCCCAATCCTCTTCATCCAGCGCATCCTCAATAGAAATAATCGGATACTTTTCCACCAGCTTCATCCAATGGGCAACCAGCGTTTCAGAAGTGAATTTCGTACCTGCCTTCGGAAGGATATATTCACCCTTTTTCTCTCCCTTCCACTCACTGGCTGCCGCATCTATGGCAATCAGGAAATCCTTGCCCGGTTCATAACCCGCATTCTTTACTGCCTCCAAAATATACAGAATTGCTTCCTCATCACCGGCCAGGTCCGGCGCAAAACCACCTTCGTCACCAACAGAGGTAGCCAGCCCCTTTGACTTCAAGAGAGTTGCCAGTGCATGGAACACCTCCGCACACTGGCGAAGAGCTTCCTTAAAGCTTTCTGCACCCACAGGCATAATCATAAACTCCTGCACATCCAAATTATTTGCTGCATGGGCACCACCGTTTAATATGTTCATCATAGGAACCGGAAGCCGGTTACCGGAAACACCGCCCAGGAAACGGTACAGCGGAAGCCCCAGAGCAGTTGCTGCTGCCCTTGCCGTTGCAATAGATACAGCCAGAATGGCATTAGCACCAAGCTTAGACTTATCCTTGGTTCCGTCCAATTCCATCATCGTCTTATCCACCGCATAGATATCAGAAGCATCCATCCCCACAATGGCCTTGGCAATCTTTGTGTTGATATTCTCCACAGCCTTTGTCACACCCTTGCCAAGATATCTCTTCTTGTCGCCGTCCCGAAGCTCTAATGCTTCAAATTCTCCGGTGGACGCACCACTTGGTGCAGTACCTCTTGCCACGGTTCCATCTGTTAATGTTACTTCTGCCTCTACGGTTGGGTTGCCTCGGGAATCTAAAATCTCCCGGCCGGTCACTTTTTCAATTTCTAAGTAATTCATTCTTCAGGCTCTCCTTTATGCGCTTTTTCCATGATAATATTTACCACAGTAAAAAGTATGCCCGGTCAAATAAAAAATAAACTCCGGCAGGTTAATTCCTACCGGAGTTCTTTTCACACGTTATACTTCTGTTCTGCTGCGGCCGTTCTCCTTACACAGATACAGTTTTTCATCTGCTTCCTCTAAAAACAATACAAAATCATCTGCTTCTGTTGGTACCCGTCGGGATGCTCCCAGACTGACCGTTACCGTCTCGTACGGTAGATTTTTTCGGTGCGGGATTCTTAATTCCTTTACCTGCCGGTGAATTTCCTCGCACAGCTCCAGCATCTCCTCCTGACTCTGTCCCAAACATACGCAAATAAATTCATCTCCACCGTACCGGGCACAAAACTGTCCCTTCATCACATTTTTGAAAATATCTGCCACCTGACGCAGGCATTTATCACCTTCCACATGCCCGTAGGTGTCGTTGAATTCTTTGAAACGGTCTACATCCAGCATAAGTACGCCAAAGGACTTTTTCTCTGCTACAGCCTCGGCAAATGCCCTGTTTGTGTAGGCAAACAGAGCGTGACGGTTTTCCAGTCCGGTTGCCGCATCGATGGTAGACAGTTCTTTTAGCTCTTCCAGCTTTCGCTTGCTCTCTTTCGCCTCTTCAAAAAGGCGCTTTCTCAGTTTTATATATTCCTGCTTTTGTTTCACAGAATTGGTGTGATATGTTTTTTCTGCCTCATAATAGGCTTCGTATGCCTCTAACAGTGCTTCCTTATTTTGCATTTGCTTATTGTAGCGGATTTTCAGGTCAATATATAACGAATGACACATTGGGGAGGCAGTGGTCTGACTATATTTTTCCATTAAATCCAGCACCCGTTTTTGATCTTTTGTCATGCCGCAGGCTTCCAATACGTCATACACCTTAGAGAAGATATTATAGGCATCCAACACTTCCCGGCTGTTTGCAAACTCCTCTACTACCTGTTGCATTAGAGCTCCGGCGGTATCTGTTTCACCCTTCAGATAAGCCAGATATCCCTTCAGGGCATACAGTACGCCTTTACCGATAAACATTGCCTCGGCAAACTTAATTTCCTCTAACTCCCGACAAGCCTGTTCCAGCTGTTCTGTCTGGCCAAGCTCCATGTGACAGGCTCCAATACTTAACACCCGGGCACCATAATATGCGACATACTTCTCCTTGGCCTCCGGGTACTGTTTCAGAAATGCTTCTACACCTAACGTATAATACTGTACTGCCGTTTCATAATCCTCAGCACTGTCAAATAATTGCCCCAGCATCATGTAAACTTTATCATACAGGTTACATTGCTGATGATTCTCAAGCAGTGTCAGACCCTCATACAGGTACTCCGCTGCCATTGCTTCGTTATGTTGCGCTATCTTTAAATTACCCAAATGTAACACGCTCATAATCCGGGTTACTATCGCATCATACTCTTTTCCGTACTGAATTGCCAGAGTATAATATGCTTCACTTTTTTCAAAATCTGTCATCATAGCGGCCGTTTCTCCAAGGCAAAAATAAGCTCTGGCCAGAACTCTGCCGTCCTCCGAATAATCGCAAAGTATTTCCCGGTACGCCTTGATTGCTCTGTCAAATTCCTGATACCGGTAGGTATCAATTTCCCTAAACCGGTTTACTACTTCCTCCGGAAACTTATACATGTCATGCTCACCCCTAAGCTGATTTATTACGTTTTTCCCATTATAACACAAATCAAAAAGGAAAGTATACCCTTTTTCCGGAATATACTTTCCTTCGTTTATATAACTTCTTACTCTGCTTTCTTAAAACCGAAGCACATCGGAATCAGGAACAGAAGTAAAACAATGCCGAGAATACCAATTAAAATACCCCACAGCATCATGCCTTCAAATACCATAACCATGCACATACCAAGACCGAATACTAAAGTTGCAACCAGACCGTATAACGTCTTTAACACAATTTTTGCACTTGGGAGTTTGATTTTTACCCCGGTCTGCTTACAATGTACAAGCAGGGTTACCAATAATACAACAGCTCCCACCGCAGTAAAAACAACACCCGCTGTAAACATGTTCCATTCCGGAAGCAGGCACATACACATACCGAGAGAGAATAACAAACCGCCTACCACGCCTAACACTAACTTAATATAATTTTTCTTTTCCATTTTGAAATCTCCTTTTTTCATATGTTGAGTTTATATTATCAAAGCTTTGTTTCCGCTTTGCTAATGACTTGTTTTTGAAATATTAAAATTTATCCTTCCAGCTCTTCTGTCAGCGCCAAAATCTGCGGCGCAATCTTCTTTCTTTGCTCCTCTGTTACTTTTCTAAAAATCGGATAGGCCGGTGCAAGCACCGCAATGCCGACTACGCCAATCACAATCCCTAAAACAAAATGTGCCGCAGCACCTGTCATGATAATGCTCATTCCAATGCCTAACAATAGGGTTCCAATGGTTCCAATAATTACACTGTACATGGTGCCCTTCTGCTCTGCACTGCGGTCTAATTTGCGCAGTGTTTCCATTTTGTCCTCTTCCTTCGGAAGATATTTCTTCTTAATTTCTTCGATTTCCTTTTGCTTTCTTGCAGAGTATTCAAATTCAAAGAAATTTTCCTTTTTTACATCCTGCATACGTTTTCTGACTCTCTTTCTAACTTGTTTTTGTGTATCATCTTATGGCCTTATTCTAACAGGGGGGTATTTTCGAATTGTTGGGGAAATGTTTACAAATTATTAAAAATAAAAATTATTGCAGATTTACAACAGAAAGTTTCTGAGATAGAATATGTAATAAGAATAACAAATATTGACGCGTATTATCTCGTCAGAACGGAGGCTGTTATGGCAAACATTTACACATCGGCAGACCAGTTAATTGGTAACACACCACTTCTGGAACTTACACATATAGAAAAGGAATTTGGGTTAAAAGCAAAGCTTTTGGCAAAATTAGAGTATTTAAATCCGGCCGGTTCCATCAAAGACCGGGTAGCTAAAGCAATGATTGAAGATGCAGAAAAGAGCGGTAAACTCACCAAAGATTCCGTTATCATCGAGCCAACCTCCGGTAACACCGGCATTGGTCTGGCTATGGTTGCCACGGCAAAAGGCTACCGCACTATCATCGTTATGCCGGATACCATGTCCGAGGAACGTCGTAAACTGATTGCTGCTTACGGTGCAGAGCTGGTACTTACCGACGGCAAAAAGGGTATGGCAGGAGCCATCGAAAGGGCAGAGGAACTGGCAAAAGAATTACCGGGCGGTCTTGTAGCAGGACAGTTTGTAAACCCGGTCAATCCTAAGGCCCACTACCATTCCCCCGGTCCGGAAATTTATAAAGATACCGATGGTAAAATCGATATTTTGGTAGCTACTGTCGGCACCGGCGGAACCATTACCGGTACCGGAGAATATTTAAAAGCCCAAAAGCCGGAAGTTAAAGTAGTAGCTGTAGAACCGGCTTCCTCCCCTGTTCTCTCCGGAGGTCAGGCCGGAGCCCACAAGATTCAGGGAATCGGCGCAGGATTTATTCCTGAGATTTTAAATACAAACGTTTACGATGAAATCATACAGGTAGAAAATGATGCGGCTTTTGAGGGCGGCAGATGGATTGGAAAAAAAGAGGGCATTCTCGTCGGTATTTCCTCCGGTGCAGCACTTTATGCCGCCATTGAAGTTGCAAAGCGGGAAGAAAATGCCGGTAAAACTATTGTTGTCATTCTGCCGGATTCCGGCGACCGGTATCTTTCCACCGAACTTTATTAATAAAACTTAAGGGCGTAACAGTGAATTAATTTCAAAAAACAGTACAGATTCCACAAGAAGTCTGTACTGTTTTTTCTACTTTTGAGACAATTCCTCCGTCAACTCCAGAATCTTCGGTGCCGCCTTTTCTCTCTGCTTCTTTAGTACAATGCGGTACACCGGAAGCGCCAGCGCAATGCCAACCATTCCGATTACTCCGGTAATAATTCCCGGTACGTACATGGCCACTTCAAAAGCCAAAATCAAGCTCATTCCGGTGCCAAAAATCAGGGTTCCGATGACTCCCACCACAATAGACCAGAGGGTTGCTGTCAGCTCCACGCTGCGGTCCAGGCGCTTTAACTCCTCCAGTTTGCTCAGTTCCTTTGCTTTTTCCTCCCGGGGAAGATATTTCTTTTTTATAGCATCCACTTCCTCCTGCTGTTTCGCAGAATAGTTATATTCGAATACTTTTTTCTCTTCCATCCTCATTCTCCCATCTTTTTTATTTCTTTATTTGCCCGAAGTACCATCCAGACTGCCAGACCAAAAATCAGTAAGCAGACTGTTGATCCGGTAATTGCATTCATAAGCTTTGCGAAGTTTTCCTGTCCGTCCCCGAATTGGGTCAGCATTGCTGTCTGGGTTGCCAGAATTGACATCAGGGCACAGGCAAAAGATAACATTTTTGCCGCTGCCAGCACCGGTGTTTCCAGCTTGCGGTGCTTTGCCATATTCCGCACTGCCATACCGATGCAATAAAAGGAGTAGGCAGCAAAAGCATAAATCAGAAATCCCGGATACTGATAGGTTTCGCCATGCCAAATCAATTGGATTACCAGACCGGTCACTGCGATGTTTAACAGAAACATCAGCACACCACAGAAGCGATAGCTTCGTAAGCCGAACAAGCGCTGTTCCTGTTCATTTTCATGCTGCAAATTATGCCGATACCGCTTAATCAAACCAAAGCGCATAAAACTGATAATGATGTAATATACCGCCACCGCGCCAATCCAGACCGACCGGTAATATACCCCTGCGGTAAATTTAAATATGGCATAGCACACACTGATACCGCAGCTTAAGTAAAGAAAAATCTCTGTCCGTAGTTTTTTGTCTGATAACCATTTGCCACTGTATTTATTAGCATACAGATTCTTTTTCATTCCACGGAGTATGTTAGGCATTCCGACGCATACTACGGCAAGTGTATAAGCAGAAATAAAATATCCCGAATAACTGATTACAGGATTTGCCTCCGGCACTGCAAAGGCGTAAATTAACAGGCCCGCCGACAAAATAATCAGAAGCAGTGTCAGAATCCAGTGCAGCCGCAATGCTCTTAACAAAGGGAGCTTCATATATTTTTTCCACACAACAGCACACCATCTGCCAAACCGTTTGCACTGCATGCCAATCCAAAGGCATCCTGTTTTATTTGCATTCCACCAAACGCACAAGGAAGGTCGAACCTTTTCCCAAAACGCTTTGAACATGGATTTCTCCTCCTACAATATCAATGACTCTCTTTACTAAAGCCAGTCCCAGCCCGTTGCCCTGGGTGGCGTGGGAGGTATCTCCCTGATAAAATTTCTCAAAAATATGGTTGCCCACTTCCGGGCTGATGCCACAGCCTTCGTCGCTGACAGATACCGTCACACCGGTTTCCTCTTTTTTGACACAAACTGAAATTTTTCCTTCTTCTTTGCAAAACTTTATCGCATTGGAAAACAGATTATTCCACACAAGGGAAAGCAGTTCCGCATCCTGACAGATCAGCACATCCTCATCCATGTCCGTTTCCATTTCCAGACCTTTTTTCTCCCAGGCCTGTTCAAAGCCTAAAAGGCATTCACAAATCTGCTCTGTCAGATTGTATTCCTGCTTTTCCGGATAAATCTGCTGATTCTCCAAACGATTCAACTTTAAAATATTAGTAATCAGAGCGGATAATTTTTTTGTCTGCTCTGTAATTGCCTTTGCATATTCCTGCCGTTCTTTATCGGAAAGCCCGGAATTTTGCAGAATGGTTCCGTAATTCTGAATTACCGCCAAAGGTGTTTTTAATTCGTGGGATACATTGGAAATAAAGTCTGTACGTAAGGTTTCCACTCCGGACAATTCCTCCGCCATATGGTTTAGGCCTTTAATAATGGCGTCATATTCATTCGAACTTCCCTCGCCCCTGATATAAGGAATGCGTACGGAAAAATCGCCGGAAATCATATGTTCCATACCGTTCAAAATCTGCCGCACCGGTTTTTGAATCATCTGTCTGCGGCGCACCTCATCGAAGAGGAAGAACAGCAACGTAAGTATCACTACATTAACTGCCGTAATCGGTGCCGCCTTATCCAGCTGTGCTTCTTCCAAAGGAACAAACTGCATGAATAGCAGGAAATTACAGGTTACAATAAACGACATAATTGCAAAGAAGATTAAAAACTTCCAAACCGAATATGCAATCCGCTTCATAAAAGCCTCCCCTTACTTAATCACGGCCTTATAGCCCAGGCCGTGCACAGTTACAATTTCAAAACTGTCACATTCCGAAAACTTCTCTCTGATTTTTGTCATATACACATCCACCACACGGGGACCGGAGGCGGAATCCATATCCCAAAACTCGTCCATCAGCTGGGAACGGGTAAAGGTTTTCTTTGGATAAGATAACAGTTTGTACAACAGGTTAAATTCTCTAACCGTCAGATTGATTTCCTCCCCGTTTACATAAGCGGTATGTTCATCCGCATCCATCATCAGGGCACCAATCTCCAGCTTTTTGCTGCTGGCAATTTTGGACCGGCGCATCAGCGCCTCAATTCGCAACACAAGCTCCTCCAAATCAATCGGCTTTACCATGTAATCATCAATTCCTGCCCGGAAACCTTTTCTCTTTGATTCAAAATCATCTCTGGCAGTGACAAACAAAATCGGAATTTCCTGATTCAGTTCCCGCACGGTTTTTGCAAATTCATACCCGTCAATTCCCGGCATCATAATATCAGAAATAATCAAATCAAACATCTGCCCGTACATTTCATCATAAGCCTCGGTGGCATTCAGTGCGCCTACGGCCTCATACCCGCACCGGCTTAAAAAGCTGCACATCGTACGGTTTAAATCCTTTTCATCTTCTACCACAAGTATCTTAAACATAAGGAACCCCTTTCTTTCAGCAGTTGCGAAGCGCCAAAAACTCATCTTACTCCTATTTTAACATACAAATGTTTCTGAAATGTTAAAAAAGCCGGCAAAATTACCGGCTTTTTAAAAAACATCTTTTTAGTTTTGTCCGTAATAAGCGTTTGCACCATGCTTACGGAAGAAATGCTTATCCTGCATTTCCTGAGGAGCAGTCTTAAGCTTTGGATTGATAACCTCAGCCTGGGCTGCCATCTTTGCCACTTCTTCCAGTACTACAGAATTATGTACTGCTTCATGAGCATCCTTGCCCCAAGTGAACGGGCCATGGTTTGCACAAAGCACACCCGGAGTGTACATTGGGTTGATACCTAAATTCTCGAAGGTTTCGATAATAACGGTTCCTGTGTTCTTTTCGTAACCGGCATCAATTTCTTCCTTTGTTAAGTTTCTTGCGCAAGGAATGGTGCCGTAGAAATAGTCTGCATGGGTAGTGCCGTAGCAAGGAATTTCTCTTGCTGCCTGTGCCCAGGAGGTTGCCCATGGGGAATGGGTATGAACCACACCGCCGATTTCCGGATACTTCTTGTAAAGCTCGATATGGGTTGCCGTATCGGAAGAAGGACGGTACTTACCTTCTACTACGTTACCGTCTAAGTCAAGAACCACCATATCTTCCGGAGATAATTTCTCGTAATCCACACCGCTTGGCTTAATAACAAATAAACCGGATTCACGGTCGATACCGCTGACGTTGCCCCAGGTATAAGTAACCAGGCCTCTCTTCGGAAGCTCCATATTTGCTTCGTAAACTTCTTTCTTTAACTGCTCTAACATATGTATTTTACCTTTCTTGTGATGCGTAATTTTTATCCATTTAAGCCTCGTTTAGCGAAGTGCTTCTACTGCCTTTGCTTCTACTGCAAGGCCTGCTCTGTAGCCCTTCATGAAACATTCAAAGCTTTCCACATCTTCTGCCTTTGGAGCAAGAGTAACGCCCTTAGCACCTGCAAATACCTTGTTGTCAAGGAACTGTGCTAAAGTTTCGCCTTCTGCCTTATTCTGCATATAAGCTGCAAGAAGTGCACAACCCCAGGCACCGCCTTCTCCCGCTGTTTCCATAACGGTTACAGGAGCGCCCATAGCTGCTGCCATGAAACGCTGACCAACTTCTTCTGTCTTAAACAGACCACCGTGACCTACTACCTTATCCAAAGATACATTTTCTTCGTTTAAGATGTCCATACCAATCTTTAATGCACCCATTGCAGTAAACAGATGGGTTCTCATAAAGTTTGCCAGTGTGAACTTAGAGTCAGGCATACGTACAAATAACGGACGGCCTTCCTCGAAATGAGTAATATGCTCACCGGAGAAGTAGTTGTAAGCAACCAGGTTGCCACAGTCGGAATCTGCCTTTAATGCTTCCTTGTACAGGGACTCATACAATTTATTCTTATCTACAGTTACATTCATTACACCAAGGAACTGCT
>JAZQJL010000109.1:0-1900 GCA_045541595.1 Lachnospiraceae bacterium
TTGTCAGTGAGTCTTGTCTTCCTAAGCCCGCTGGCCTCCGACTTACTTTAAAATGGCGCCATGGTGACAGCGAAAAGCTTTGGTGCACTTTGCCGACTCATCCGATTGCGGCAGGCGTGCCGGAGGTGATTGAACTTCCGAATGAGGAAATGTACGGTGAATTTTTCGATATTCCCAAGCCGGATGACGTGATTTTTACCGGGTGGTTTGCCGGTGGGGAGGTGTTTCGCAGTGGATGTACCTTTACCAGAGGCTACGGCAAAATCTTTTATTTTCAGCCGGGACATGAGGAATATCCGATTTATTATCATCCGGAAATTCAGAAGATTATCACAAACGGCGTGCGGTTCTGTGCACCTGCTCTGGGCTCCAGAACGGTGCCGGAATGCGTAGAGGTACCTTTGGGAGGTTTACGATGAAACTATCTGTATTTTTTGACCATGTTCTGCAGGCAAGGGAGCAGACCGGAAAAACGGTGGAGGAACTGCTTGCAGGAGTAAGAACTGCCGGAATTGAAGCCGTGGAAATCAACTTGAACTATTTATGTGATCATGAAGACGTGCTTGAACTATTGAAGCAACATGATTTGAAAATCAGTTGTATCTACGAGTTTTATGACATGGGGCGTTGTGATGAAACCCAAAAAGCCCGCAGGCATGTGGAAACGGCGGTAAAAGTCGGAGCCAAACATATTTTGGTGGTGCCCGGATTTTTATCCGGTGAGGATTCTTTAAAAATGCAGAAGGCAATGCCGGTACAGGAAAATATTACAGCCTTTTTTGAGCAGAAGGAAGAAATCAGACACATGGCAGAGGGGCTTGAACGTGTGGCAAAGCTGGGCAGAGAACAGGGTGTGACGGTCACGGTAGAGGACTTTGATGACCGTAATTCACCATTGGCGGGAATGTACGGCATTTACTGGTTTTTACAGCAGGTGCCGGAACTTATGTATACACTGGACACCGGAAATTTCCTGTTTTACAAAGAAACGGTGTCGGAAGCGTTGGAACTGTTGAAAGACAGAATTGCCCATGTGCATTGTAAGGACAGAGCTCCTGAGAATTTTGCCTCCGTGCAGACAGGCACAGGCTGTATACCGTTTGCGGAAATCCTGAACAAATTAAAGGCGCAGAACTATGACGGCTATCTTGCCATTGAGCACTTTGATGTAAAAGGGCAGGAGGCATGCATCAAGGGCAGCGCACAGTTTTTAAGTAAATATTGTTAAACAGTGGCCTTCTGTTGAAAGATTGTCAACAGAAGGTTGTTTTACATAACGAACTGGTTAGGATAAAATGAAGAAAAAGAAAACAGGAGGATGGAAATGGAGAACTTTGGAGCCCGTCTGGCAGAATGCCGTCGGAATAAAAATTTTACACAGGAAGAACTGGCGAACCGCCTTGGAGTAACACCTCAGGCATTAAGTAAATGGGAAAAGGGTCTGAGCAGTCCGGATATTTCCATGGTTTGCAGTATATGCAGTGTTTTGGATGTCAGTGCGGATTATCTGCTGGCAACCGGAAACAGTAAAATTACGGAGGAGGGAAACATACAGATACAAGAGGATGTTTGGCGTTTCCTTCGAAGCAGTCTGGAACCGCTAAAGCTTATTTTTGGAAAAGATGTGGTGCCTGCATTTCTGGATAACCGGTTTGTGGATAAAATCTTAGATGTACGTGTACAACTTGCCTGGGAAGGAATTTTGCTTCCAACGGTACAAATTAGGGACGAATCCTGTATAAATCCAAAAGAATTTTACATTTTGTCCTATGAAAATGTACTGTACAAAGAGGAGCTTTCCGACATCAACGAAGAAACAGCAGATTATATGGTGAAAAAGCTGGCGGAAACAGTACGTGTGAAGTACGGGGAGATTCTAAATGCGGATATTATAAAAAAA
>JAZQJL010000110.1:0-3075 GCA_045541595.1 Lachnospiraceae bacterium
AGCATTTCGTTTGTTCGAAAGCCTTGCGAAGCAAGGCGGTCCCGTCCGCGTAAGCAACTTCGGTCCCCGGACCTCGTGCACCCCGTCTCGCGCAAAGTTTCCACCTTGATTTTTTTGCGGAAATGCGGTAGGATATAGATGATGTAATTACAAAGGAGAACAGGGGTGAAAACTATGTTTTGTAAAAATTGCGGAAGAGAAATTGAAGCAGGTGGCAGATTTTGTGATAACTGCGGAACAAGCATAGAAGGTGAAGCGCTAAAGCAGCAGTATACACCTTTAACAAGCAGAGCTCCGGAATATATGCCAACAGAAAATATGAGTTATTCACAGAATTCTGTATATGTAGATCCGGAAGAAAAAACGCTTGGCAAATTAGGAAACGGCTATGTGGCCAACATTTTAGCTAATCCATTCGGAGGCTTGAAAAAATGCAATGCCGTGTTAACGGATAAAAGAGTATATTTGCAGGGACAGATTTTTTCCGGTGGCGGAAGTAAAATGGCAACGGAAAAATGGGAAAAAATTGTAGATGTAGATGATGTTACAGGAACGGGCTTCCGCTATAATAATCCGGTAGGAATAATATTGCTTGGCATTATTTTTGCATTTATGGGGATGTTTTTGGTGATGTTCAGCAATGGATACAGATGGGCGTATTTTTATGCAGGAATCTTTTTGGCGATTCTGGGGCTTGTATATATCATTTTGTATTTTGTAGTAAGGAAAGTATATTTTATAATCGAATATGCCGGCGGAAGTATTATGTTTGATGCAAAATCAATTGGCGTTGCTGATGTACAGGCATTCCAAAAGTTGATTTATAAGGCAAAAGATAAAAGAAAAAAAGTAAAGTAGCTTAATGAACAAAGGAGAACTAACATGGGATTGTTTGATATGAATGTCTTTAATATGAAAAAGACGGAAACAGAAAATCCGGAAATTGCAGAATTCAAAAAAAGACTGGCCGGTTTAGAACAAGCAAAAAGAGAACTTATATTTAGAATTGGTACCATATTTGTGGAAAAGAATAATTTAGAAAGTGTGGCCGGAACAGAATATGAGAGCCTGTTATTACAGATAGAGCAGGGTGCAAATGAAGCGGAAGTTTTAAACAAGAGAATTTTAGCTTCCCAGGGCCTGCGTAAGTGTGAAAAGTGTGGCAACGTTATTTCCTTAGACAGTGCATTCTGTAATAAGTGTGGCGAAAAACTGGAGCCGTTGTTTACAGAAGAAGTAAACAAAAATGTCTGCAGTAATTGCGGTGCACCTTTGGAACCGGGTGGTTCTTTCTGCACGGTATGCGGAACCAAAATTCAATAGTGAATCAAAGCAGCATTCTGCCTGGGCGGAATGCTGCTTTTTTCTGCTAATACAGAACTTGTTCACAAACCTGCCTTGAATATGCCATATTTATGGGGTAAAGTAGGATTGTGGAATACTATATATACGATTCTATTGATTTGAGGAAAGTACATGAGAAAAAAGATTTTATTTACATTCGGTATATGTTTTCTTCTCGGTTTAGGCATTTTTGCGGGCACTTCGTATCATGCCAAGGCAGATACCAGCAAATCCTATCAGGATGAAATTGACGCTGCCAAGGCTAAAAAAGAAGAACTTGAAAAAGAGCGGGAAGAACTTGAAAAAAAGGTAGAAGAATTAAAACAGCAAAAAGATGACATGAATGCCTACATTGAGCAGATGGACATGCAGTATCTGGACTTGATGTACAGCATCGAAGAGTTAGAGGCTGATATTGCAGAGCATGAGGAACAGCTGGCTGCAACACAGGAACTGCTTGCTCAGGTAAAAGCCCAGGAAGCAGAACAATACGATACCATGAAGCGTCGTATCAAATATTTGTACGAGAATGGTGAAACAGGATTTCTTGACATTTTATTCGGCAACGGTTCTTTGACCGATATGTTAAATGAGATGGAATACCGGGCGGCCATCACGGAATATGATAATGGCCTGCTGGAGCGTTACAATGCCACTAAACTGCAGGTGCAGGATGCAGAGGCACTGCTTACTGCCCAGTTGGAAGAAATGAATGCCTTAAAAGAAAGCAGAGAATTCGAGCTGGCTCAGGTAGAAGAACTGATTCAGGCTAAGGCAGCGGAACTGGATGCGTTAGCGGCGTCCATTGGTGTGGATGAAGAAATGCTCTTCATGTACTGGGACGAAATCGTCACCATGGGAGCAGATATCGAAGAATTAGAGAAAAAAGAAGCCGAGCGTATCGCAGAAGAAGAACGCAAGCGTAAAGAAGAAGAGGAACGTCTGCGCCGGGAAGCGGAAGAACGTGAGCGTAAGCGTAAAGAAGAGGAAGAGCGTAAGAAAAAAGAAGAAGAGGAAAAAAAGCGTCAGGAAGAATTGCTGGCAGAAATGAGACGCAACCAGGACATCGAAAACATGTTATGGCCGGTGCCAAAGTCCGGAAGAATAACATCCGACTACGGTTACCGGAATGCGCCGGTAGCTGGTGCATCTACCTTTCACCAGGGGATAGACATTGGTGTGGGTAATCTGTCACGGGCAGACCGGGATGTAGTGGCTGCCTTGGCGGGGACTGTAACAAAAACAGGATACAACTATTCTGCCGGTAACTATGTCGTTATTGATCATGGAAACGGACTGGTAACAAAATATTATCATGCTTATAAGGTTTATGTAAAGGTAGGGCAGTACGTGGAACGCGGTGAAGAAATAATGGAGGCGGGAACTACCGGATATTCTTCCGGACCACATCTTCATTTTGGCGTGTACATAAATGGTACTTCCATAGATCCGTTAAAGTATATTGATTATTCCGATTGGCAATAAAGAAAAAGGGAACTGTTGAATAAGCAGTTCCCTTTAATAAATTTTAATTTTTTTAATTGTTTTTTCATTGAAATATGGAAAAAAACAGTATATCATAAGCAATAACAATCAGAGTATAAGATGGAGGAATACTATGAGATTTAAGGAAAGACTGCAACGGTTCATGTACGGAAGATACGGTATAGACGGACTTGGAAACTTTATCATTTGGACAGCGGTGGCGCTGATGATACTGTCTTGGTTTAT
>JAZQJL010000111.1:0-4730 GCA_045541595.1 Lachnospiraceae bacterium
ACCTTTTTTCACAGTATTTCTACTGCCTCTTTGTCTGCTGACACAGACGTCACGGATAACGGTGTGAGCCGGTATTTCCTACTGAATGCTCTTGTTCAGAAATACTGTTCCGAAGCTACCTTGGGCAAATGCGCCATACAGACCTCACAGCAATTACCGGTCTGCTCTCTGAAAGGGTTCTTTGCTTACTCCTCTTCATCATTACATTTTGCAATATCTGCTTTGTATAGTAAAGAAAATTTTGCCGGTTGTCAAGAGATAAAATGAAATTTTCTCCTAAAAAGCTATACTTCTATATCATTTTTTGCAAGAATCATCAGGGTTTCCGCGTCGTAAGCCACATGACGCTCCCTAAACGTACGCAGAGACTTTCTGGCCATTTCTTCCTGGCCGTTATTATAGTCGATACGCTGGCGCAGTTTCTGACGGCGTACATTTAAGCGATGACGCACTTCTACCATTTCTCTCGGGTCCACCAAAGCTTCCACCTGATAACCCCAGATTGCAGCATCCATAACGCCGTTGCTCTTTAACTCCCGTATCAGTTCCTTGGTGTAAAAGTCGATATTGTCCATCATCTTTTTAAATCTGCGTTCTTCTTCCACAATCCGCATGTATTCCTGCCAGTGATAGTGAAGCTCCTTGGCATTATTTACGTGAAATTTTTCACATAAGTAATCCAACAGATTGGTACAGTTTACATACTTAATTTTTACTTTATTCAACAGCATGATGGCGCGGTTCATTTTTAGCTCCGCCACTTTTAATTCATACTGGTTTCTTCTGTTGGAGAAGAAGAAATATGCAATGACTATAATGCCGAAGGCAATGGTGAAAATAAACGGCAGCTGTATATCCTTTTTAGCCACTTCCTGTAGCACAAATAAGAATATCAGGAAGATAATAATAAACACACTGGCTACCTTCAGCATTTTCTTTCCGGCTTCATCCCGGTCTACGATTTCCTCCAGCTCAAAGTCTAAGGATGCCTTTTCACTCTCCAGATGGCGGATATCGGAATTAATTACCTGCAGGTAATCCTCCTGCTCCTCCATCTTATGGATTTCTTCCAGGATGGTATCCTCGTAAGGCTCTAAGGCCATTCTCTGCGCCATGGTAATCTTTGGCGGAATCTTCTGCATCTTCTGACGTTCTTCATTCAGATTGACAATTTTTCTGGCCATATCAGTGACGGATTTTCTTGCTGAAACCGGCATCAAATCGATTTTTTGGATATCTGCCAGATAGGAGGTTACCACCTCATATTCTTTTTTAGCCTCAAAACGCTGTTGCTTTGCCTCGTTAATCAGGTCACAGCAATTGCGCAGAAAATTCTCACGGTCTGCGGCATTACTGTATATACCGTCTTTTAAGACCAGCCTGTTTTCCTGCTGTTGTTCTTTTTCTTTCTCTTTTTTCTTTTTACTTTTAAATAAATTCCGAAAAAATCCCATTCTCTTACCTATTCACTATTCGTTGTATTTTCTGTACTGTTCCTTCATCTGCTCCGTCATACGCTTTACGTTGGCATAAAATTCATTGATTTTACCGTCACGAAGCAACTGACGAATATAGTTTAAATCATTAAAATCGGAGATTTCCTGTGTTTCCAGTTCTGTCTGGAAATATGCCACATCCAGCCATTTCGCGACACTCTCCGTTACCTGATAAATATCCAGGGCGGATTCATACATTACCCGGTCGCCGGCAAAACGCAACGCCAGCAAATACTGCTTTAACGATTCTTCCCGGTTGTTTCTTTCATAGGCTTCCCTGAAATAGTCTGCAGCCTCGCCAAATCCGTCGGTATGAAGCAGGGCAATTGCAAGATTATGATAAATATCCCCTAACGTTTCGGAAGTAATACCAAAGGCCTCTTTTTCTTTCAAAAGCAGGCGATAATTCATCACAGCATCCCGGTAGTTTCCGTGGAGTAAATAGCTGTCTGCCTTGCTCTTGGTTCGTACCCATTCCTCACTGCGTTCCACCTTGGACTGTTCCTGCAAAAATTCTTCGATTTCTTCTTTGGTAAAATAATCGCAACTGCAAAAAACTACAGTTATTAAATCCTTTAACGGCGCATCTCTTTTTATCAGATCAGCCAAAAGTGCTCCCCTCTCTTTTAGTCCGAGGGACTCCCTGATATAGCGGGCAAGTCCTTCATCGTACAAATAGTCATCACACAACTCCGGATTCCGCATAATGCAGTAGCACAATTCCTCAATGGAGTAAATATTCTGTTTTGTGTTTTTTAACAGATATCCCGTTTTTGCGTAATTACCTGTCGTTACAATAAGCTTGCCCATAGGGGATTCCTTTCTAGCCTAAATTTACGATTTGCTCCCATACCCGGTAGCTGGCCGGACAAATATCGCCAAAGCCTACATCCCTTACCTTTAACACCAGCGTTTCATAATCCAAAAATCTGGCCTGGATTTCCAGGCGGAGCGTTTTATTTTCCCTAAACTGAAATTCCTCCGGGCGCAGGGTACAGTTGATAGTTTCTGCCGTCCGCACATCCTCAATCTGGAACTTCATTTCCTTTGTATCATCTAAAATCACCTGAATCTCTGCCCCCGCTTTGGAAAGATGAGTTCCTGCTTTTAAGAGCGGAATTTGTTGTACCAGGGCATCTTCATAAGCCTCCAGAGAAACGTTATGGAAGATTTGCTTATCTCCAATGGCTTTCTTCGGCGTTTTTTCTTTTACGGCAAAGTAGCAGGCTCCCAGGCAGTACAGGCTGCGGCCGGTGAAAATTCTTCGACCGTTGCTGAAAAAACGGCCCAGTATTTGAGAAATTCCCGGAGTTTCCACAATATCTCCGGTTACATACAGTCTTGCCAGTGCTTTTCTGGCAATAGCCAGCTCTGTAATACCGGTGAATTTTTCCCTGCGTTCTTCTTCGTCTAAAATGCCAGACAAGCCCCCCGGCATAAGGCCGCTGTAATCAATGGTTTCCACATAATACGGAATTTTTAATTCTTCATTTCCGGAGTTAATCAGGTAGGCATTCATTCCTTTACTGTCAAAGTCCAATGTCATGGAGCCACCCTTGGTACCTTCACAGATTTCATACCAAAGTACCGCATCCGCATGGGAAGCAAAGTACAGCTTATCCTTTGCATACCCGATGTTCTCCATAACCTCGGCCAAATGAATTTTTTTCTCCTCTGTCATCCGTTCTCCGGTAATGCCGATTCGGGCAATGGAGGCGCTTCCGTAACGCTTTCGGATGATGGACAGGATTTCATGCAGATAATGTGCAAACACCTGGTTTACACTCATTTCCGTTCCGCCCATATCCAGCATTTCATTGGAAAGATTGCCATACAGCGAAGTGACGCCATGCTTTTGCTCTTTCATGCCGTAGTCCAACGCTTCCTTGCCTACCAAAAGATTTCCGTTCTCTCCTGCAATGACCATGGTTGGGATAATTTCGCCTCCCATATAGTCAGGAAACCGGTACACATCCGCACAGGTTCTCTCTTCATTCCAAATGCCGATCTGCATATCTGTTTTACTGAAATCAATACCAAGCATGATTGATGCCATAGTAGTTTTCCTCCGTTTACACCGGTGTGAAGTGCCGTTTTATCGCATACTCTTCTTTGTAATACTGTTCTAACAGGCTGAATAATGTTTTTTCATCCTGCATCTCTTTTGTCATTAAAATCTCATTGATTTTACCGTATTTTGTGGTTCCGGAAGCCAGCTCCGTTTCTGTATGACTGATAATACGGCTTTCTACGATTTCAATTCCCTGCTCACTTTCTTCCGTGATGAAATATTGCAGACTTTCCCCGTAAAAAAGAATCAATTCTTTTTCAAAGATACCATAGCCCGCATCTTCCATTTCTTCAGCTTTCATATCTTCATCCTCAAGACCGCAGGAATAGTGAATTACCAGTTTATTATTCGGATTTGTCCGATACTCCACATAATACTTATCCAGCATATAAGCCGGCAGGGCAATTTTTCCTTCAAAATCTTTATAGAATCCGAAAATCAGCTTCTTCTGCACAAACCGCTGGATATGGAAATTAACAAAGGATTTTTCTGCCTCGGACAGTACCTTCTTGCCGGCATAGTGTTTTAACAAAGCAAGCACGCAAATCTGATTGTTGTCCAGGAACGATTCCTTTTTCAGCATTTCAAACAGCTCCGCATTGGTCATGCGGTCTTTTACAAAATACTTGTACGCACAATAGGAAAAATAGGCACGAATCAGTTTGCGGTTCATACCGTTGCCGCAGTAGCTTACAAACACGGCAAAGGAGTCCTCCACATAGCTTTCCGCAAACAGCATTTGGGCAAGCAGGCGTTCCTCTAAACTGGTGGTTTCCAGCGCATGGTCCCGTGCCGCTTTCCAAAGTTCACACATGTCGCCGGTGGTTCCGTTATATCTGTCTACCAGATATTGCAGCAGACGGTCCTCTACTCTGCCGGATTTGAATGCAAAAAATCCCATGGTAAGCAGCGTTGCCCGGTCTCTTTCTTCCTGAGGGGAGAAAATTCCCCGGACACAAAGCTTGGAAAGACGCTTGGCCTGCATACCGGTGGAACATCCGAACAATTCCACGCTTTCAATTACCTTGTCGTACATATCCCGGAGAATCATCATCTCCAGCATTTTTTCTCTGTCTTTTGTGGACAGCAGTTTTAAATCGACCGCATTTAAATACGCTTCTAACAGCTCCACATTGTAATGGTCAAAGTCGGATCGTAGCCAT